>JBIKNH010000100.1:0-14863 GCA_044358815.1 Pseudanabaenaceae cyanobacterium
TGCTCTGAAAAAGAGAAGAGCTTATGCTCATCAACATACATCTTTGGATTCTCTCATTGCACAATATGCTAATCTCATCCTCTAGTTCTTATTTGATTCTACTATATAGGCTAAACAAACCTACTATTACAAACCCAAAAGTCGCTGGGAAAATTTCAATTAATCCTGAAGACATATTATTTAAATTAGTTAAGTTTATTCAAATCATATAATTGAATCTAAGACAAAATACTCTACAACCATTCTATTCTTAAATTCAATAATCTTAACTATACCATCACTATGTAAATCCAAGTGGATCTACAAGTCATACCCTTCTGAACCTCAATTCCCACTGCTGGATATTCCTTACTATTTCTTCCTGACCAACACTCCCCAACCCTCTTGAAATGCAAAGATGGATGCGATCTTGAAGAAGCAAATCACATCTATCAAGAATAGTGTAAACCCGCTAAATAATGAAGTGTTATTATTCAAAAACTGTCCGACAGCCAAGGGGCATAAGCCCCCCGTTGAGTGTGATATGTCATGCTATTGGAGCATTAAAACTATGGATTACAGATGGTTCCATTAGCTGCATCAATTTACTTGCACTAATGGAATTTACTGTAGGTAATAACAGGTGATGTAAAAACTGCTTCAGTTAGTGTCTAAGAAATGTCTAAGACTTCTCCGGCATCCCTTCCACAATACGCTGGAACAGATAACCCGTACCCCTAGCAGTCAAAATCAATTCCGGATTACTAGGATCTTCTTCTAACTTGGCACGCAATCGGGAAATATGCACATCCACCACCCTGGTGTCCACATGGCGCTCCGGCGTATAACCCCAGACCTCCTGTAAAATCTCTGCCCGAGAAAAAGCTTCCCCAGAACGACCCACCAATAATTCCAATAGACTAAACTCCATCCCAGTTAACCGGATGCGTTCATCACCTTTATAAACTTGGCGCTTATTCGTGTCGATTTTAATATTATTGATGTGGATTACCCCAGAACTAGGAATCCCCGAAATACTATTGCGATCAAACCGCCGCAGTACCGAACGAATCCGCGCTTCTAATTCCTTCGGCGAGAAAGGTTTTACTACATAGTCATCAGCCCCTAGCTCTAAGCCCGTGATGCGATCCGCCACATCACCCAAAGCCGTCAGCATGATAATGGGAATATCCGACTCTTTCCGTAGTTCCTGACATACGCCATAGCCGTCTAGCTTGGGCATCATCACATCAAGCACCACCAAATTCGGTGATTCCTTATGAAATACTTCAATTGCCTCCTCACCGTCGGCGGCTGTGACCACCTCATAGCCAATCATAGAAAGACGGGTTTCGAGAATGCGGCGAATGCTGGCCTCATCGTCTACAACCAGAATTTTCTCTTTGTGGTTCTCCAAGGACTTTCACACTCCAATCTTCACAAATTGCAATAGTTAGGTCAAATCACCTTGGGACTGCACAGACACCACAAATTGTTTGATACCGATCTCAAATCTGTCTCAACCTCAATCTTAATGGCTGAATACTGGAAGATGAAATTCAGATCACTACGTGTATCTTAACAGTTAGCAAGGAATTTGTACCTTTGTTTTAGATAGTTTACAAGATTTCGGTATATTTAATCCCTAAACAAATCTTAAACATTACACCAATGTTACAACGCATCTGGGGATCGGCAGAGGTTGGTCAGACCGCGACGCATATAAATCAGGAAAGTTCACAACTTGGGCTTTTCCTGACTTAATCACTATCACTGACTCGATCGCTTCTCTACAGTTCGCCAAACCCTTTGCGCTTTTTCTTCTTTTTGCCGTACATACCAGCACCATTGGGATCTTGACGACCAGGCATCGGTGGCATTCCAGGGAATCCAGGCATTTGACCGCGCCCCATTTGCTGCATTAAGCCCCGCATCTTTTGGAAGTCGGCAACCAGTTTAGTCACATCTTGCAGCGATCGCCCCGAACCCTTAGCAATGCGTTGTTTACGGCTCGTGCTACGCATTAACAGGTCGGGATCGCGCCGTTCTTGCAACGTCATGGAACCGATCATGGCTTCACAGCGCTTGAGTTGTTTTTCAGCTTCTTGGAGTTGAGTATCGCTGATTTTCATCCCTGGCAGCATTTTCAGCAGACCACCGAGGGACCCCATGCTCTTCATGATGCGGGTTTGCTTCAGGAAGTCGTCAAAGTCAAACTTAGCCTCAAGGATTTTTTCCTGTAACTTAGCAGCATCGGCGATGTCAATGGCTTCTTGGGCTTTTTCTACGAGGGTGACCACATCCCCCATGCCCAAAATCCGCGATGCAATCCGTTCCGGATAAAAAGGTTCGAGGGCTTCAACTTTTTCCCCCACCCCAATAAATTTAATCGGTTGCCCTGAAACTTGCCGCACTGACAGCGCCGCACCGCCTCGGGTGTCCCCATCAAACTTGGTCAGAATCGCCCCTGTGACACCAATACGTTCATGGAAAGTTTGGGTTAAGTTGGCGGCTTCTTGCCCCGTCATGGCATCCACCACCAACATCACTTCATGGGGATTGATGGCAGCCTTGATCTGGGCTAACTCTTCCATCATCGAATCATCAATCTGTAACCGCCCCGCCGTATCCACAATTACGGTATTAATACCTTGGGCTTGGGCTTGGGCAACCCCTTGGCGGGCAATTTCCACAGGATTAACATCTGTGCCCAAATGAAACACTGGCACATCAATCTGTTTACCCAGGGTAATCAACTGATCAATAGCAGCGGGACGATATACGTCTGTGGCAACTAGTAAAGCACTCCGTTCCTGTTTGCGCAGATATAGGGCTAACTTCGCAGAAGCAGTGGTTTTCCCTGTACCTTGTAAACCCGCCATCAGGATGACCGTCGGTGCCGTGGGGGATTCCGCTAGGGGCGTATTTGCTGCCCCCATAGTTTCCACCAGTTCATCATAGACAATTTTCACAAACTGCTGGGCGGGGTTTACGCCAGTTACCACGTCAGCGCCTTGGGCTTTAGTCGAAATCTGCTCAATAAAACCCTTGACCACTTGCAGATTCACATCAGCTTCGAGCAACGCCCGGCGTACCTCACGAATTGCTCCTTGGATGTTGCTATCACTGATTTTGTCTTGACCACGGAGTTTTTTCCAAGCCGCTTCAAATTTTTCCGAGAGTTCGTCAAACATAGGTACGGGGGCGACAGTGCATGATTTGTTAGATTACATGGCTCATTTTACCGTTGTGTTTTCCCTTTTGGATTAGTTTCCCTGAGGCTTTGCCCTATGCCATAGGATTTGATCCCAAACTTTGATGGCAATAAACAACGGTAACTACTGCGGCAAATGTGACTTTGTTGATTCTTGGTGTAAACTTTAAACTATGCCAACTGATACAGACTGATACAGTAGGAAATCATCCGACTCAGCCTGTGGCTAATCAGGTAGTGCCAATGTGATACTTGATCTTGTTAATTAGGTCTTGTTAATTAGCTCTTGGTAATTAGGTCTTGGTAATTAGCCGCCAAACGTCCCCCATTCATTGCAGAGGTTATAACTAGCTGTGGGTATTGTTGTTGAAAACGTATCAAAACATTTTGGTGATTTTTTAGTTCTAGATCAAATCAATCTGGAGGTAAAAACTGGTTCTTTGGTGGCGCTGCTGGGTCCATCAGGCTCTGGTAAGTCCACTTTATTACGTCTGATTGCCGGACTAGAAACCCCCGATGTGGGCAAAATTTATCTCACTGGTCAAGATGCCACCAATCAAGATGTAAGAGATCGGAATATTGGTTTTGTTTTCCAACATTATGCGCTGTTTAAACACATGACGGTGCGGGACAATATCGGGTTCGGTTTGGATATCCGCAAACATGCCAAACCAAAAATTCAAGCTAAAGTGGACGAACTTCTAGAACTAATCCAACTGAAGGGTTTAGGGAATCGCTATCCATCGCAGCTATCTGGCGGACAACGGCAACGGGTCGCCCTTGCAAGAGCTTTGGCAGTGGAACCAGCAGTTCTGTTATTAGATGAACCCTTTGGCGCATTGGATGCCAAGGTACGGAAAGAGTTGCGGGCTTGGTTACGGCGACTCCATGATGAAGTTCATGTTACCAGCGTATTCGTGACCCATGACCAAGAAGAAGCAATGGAAGTTGCGGATGAGATTGTGGTGATGAATAAAGGACGCATTGAACAAATTGGTACACCGGCGGAAGTTTATGATCGTCCGGCAACTTCCTTTGTCATGAGTTTTATTGGTCCAGTGAATGTGATTCCTGCGAATCGGAACCTGGCTAATGAAATCAGTCTCAATAATCTCGATCCTGCCCATAATAACGGTTCCCATGATGTCTACGTGCGCCCTCGGGATATTATTGTCGCCACTGCTCCTGATGAGGGTACTGTTCCTGCGCGAATCAGTCGTTTGATTCATTTAGGTTGGGAAGTGCAATTGGAACTGACCCTAGATGATGAACAAGTTTTGACTGCCCACCTAACTCGCGAGAAATTTGATGAATTACAATTGGAACCTCAGCAGCGGGTCCATATTACCCCTAAAGATGCTAAGGCATTTCCATTAAATTACTCAATTTAGTACTCAAAATTACTCAATTTAGTACTCGATTGAGGAATTTGGTGAGATACAGGAAAACCAGAATTATTATCAGGATAGTTTTGCCGCAACGAGCATTGATTTCCAGAGATAGGGTAATCTCCCCGCAAAGGCAAATTCCAAATTAGTGAACCCTTGACCAACTAACAACTGGGATAGGGTTTTCACAGAAAAGAATTTAATATGTCCTCCATCCCAGTCCACACCAAAATGTTGGTCCATTTTGCCAGTTAGAGCTAAAACAAGATTCTTCCAGTAACCATGATAGGGCGTAGTGATAATCAGGCAGCCATCGGGTTTAAGATGTTTTTTGGCTGCACTGATTAATTCTTTGGGATAGAGTAAATGTTCAATGACTTCCACAGAAATAATTACATCGAAAGGCTCACCTAAATCAGTTTCACCTAACTCATAAACACTCACTTGGCGAAACTTACATTCCGGAAAGCTAATTTGCGCCACTTGAATGCCTGTAAAAGAGTCATCCACTCCCACTACAGCGTAACCCTTAGTTGCGAGAGAGTGACTCAAGCTACCATTGCCACAACCGAGATCTAGAAGTCGCAGAGGTGTTCTAGATTTTGGCTGATATTTGGCTAGGAGAGCCTCGATTTGGGGCAGCAAATATTGATGATGTGCCCCAGCATGGTCTGTTTGGTATTGATATTCTACTTTTTTCATGATTCCAAATCCAAGTTACATATAACGTATTTTTACACGGTATTACTGAATTTACTGGTGCTTTTAGCCTCAGCAATCATATTTATTATTGATGGCTTATTAATTGATTATTAATAATTGCAGGATTTTAGTTGTAATTTATGGGATCTATCTAGATTTTGCAGGATATTTTTTAATATTTAATACTCTCAACCAATGCTCTGTAATTTGAGGTACGATCCGTCATAGACAATTAACCTATGCTCTATAGATTCGAGTAAATGCAAATCAAAATATACCGCCAAATTGCTGTTGTCTTGAGATTTATAGATATTAGAAAATCCTTTCATCCACCTGTTAATCATCTCATTCACTGAGAAATCTAATCGGATATTCATTGGGCGCAGTCTAGTTTAAGCAAGAACTTGTTATGGGTTAACAGGGATGAAGTGTTGGGCTAGTCAAACTTCTGAGACGGAATAAAGTCATGGCAATGGAATCTTGTAGAAATGTCATTTTAGGATTTGTTTTAGGGGAGGCTTACAAACAAATTCAACGATTGGGAGAAGGAGTCAGAGCAAACTATCGTCTCAATGAAGTGGTAGCCTATGCAATAAATCGGCTGCCTCCGGTATTTGCTGCGACTGACAAAGATCATGCGACCAAGCGGAATATGTGTCTGCAATTTCAGCCCAAAATCGCTACTCAAGTACGACGCGCCCTGATGGAAGTACATCGCCATTACAATCGCACCCCAGACCCTTTAGAAGAGATAGAAACATTTACACCTCAAAGAGCTTTACTCAAAACTCAAGAGTTATTGGGTTGGCAAAATCTAGTGTGGCGTGATTTGCCCCGTGCCCTATACGAAACCCTCGAAGAAAATCTCAAATACTACAACCAAGGACCAGTGGTGTTGCGTCCTGGTGTGCCCTGCCGCAATCTTGTTGCCAATCGCTCTGGAGTAAAGCGGAGCTTTATGCCCGAAAAAATGCAGTATGAGTTTCAAAGCTACATGCTAGAAACTAATCTGGATTTATCCCATGCTTTGGAACGTTTGGTGATTCGGCTTGCCCAGTCCCATGCGGCGCGATTATATCCTCCAGCGGAATTACAGGGTTTGCGCCTGGAAGATGTGGTTGCCAATGTGCTCAATCGTTTACCACCGATGTATGCCACCACAAATCGGGGAATACGTCATTGGCGACAATATGCCCAACTTCACATTGGTTCTGAAATCATGGTTTTCATTGACGAAGCGATCAAGCAGTGTTATGAACAGTCCAAATCACAACAGCCTCTAGTTTTATTTACGCGGTTACGCCAGGAGAGACACCATGCTCTGACGGAAGTGAGTCACTTGTTAAAGGGGACTGATGTCCGTTGGCAAAACGTTGTGAGTGTTGTAGATGCGACTTTGAAACAGTCCAAAGCAGGACAAGTATGCTGGCAAAAGAAAGAAGAAGACACTACGGTGACTTTTTCGGCGATGGCATCGGAAGTTAACCGTAAGCGCTTCGCCCATAACAGTTACATCCACCCCAATACTAATACTATGTAGTTCTACAGTAGTTATGCAGTAGTTGCTTATTACTGATGTTATGGGGAAGCTTATAAAAACCTCACTCCCCAATTCCCTCTCCCAAAAGGTGAGAGGGGAAAGAGAAATTAGTCTTACTCCCCTGCTCCTTTAATGGGAAAGAGGCTAGGGGTGAGGGCAATATTTGTTCCACATGACACCAATTATTAGTTGGTTAGTAGTGGTTGTCTAGAAATAGCCCTAAGATCCTAGGCTGTTGTAGTTGTACTGGTAAAACTAACCAGCATTTCCACTGCGCTTTGGGGGGGGACAAATAACAGGTTATGTCCTGTATTCAAGGCATTACGTCCTGAGGTCCAAGGCTCTAGGCAGATAAATTCTTTACCCTGGACCGTCCAAAAAACGAACGTAGTAAATTGGGTGTCATAGCTGACGGTTAGGGTGTGACTTCCTGCGGGGGTGGCTTCGGTCATGGTTACCGCCTGCGCTGACAGGGGTGCAAATGCCGCGTCAATTTCTGGCTGGGTTAGATCAAATTTGCCATCATAGGGCAGCGTGGTTTTAGTGATGTTGTCGGCGAACTGAGTACCAGGGATATTAAAACTGAGTTGGGATTTGTCACCAACGGCAAAATATGGATGAAACCCAGCAGCAAAGGGCATCGCCACATCAGACAAATTGCTATAGCGCTGATGGATGTGTAATGCGCCATCTTTTAGCTCATAGGTAAATGTCAGCTTAAAGTCAAAGGGAAAACCTGCCTTAGTGGTGGCATTGCTTTCTAGGTACAGGGTAATACTGTTGGGCAATTCGGGATCGGTCGCCACTTGCCAAGGTAATTCCCGCGCAAAACCATGTTGTTTGAGTTGGTAAGTTTGACCGCCGTGGGTGTAGCTGTTATCCACTAAATTGCCACAAATCGGAAACAAAATCGGATTCCCACCACGAATACTCAAACTCGGATCGAGCATTCTTTCGGTATCTAAATAAAACAGTTCGCGCCCACCGACTTGCCAACGGGTAATAATGCCGCCCCGTTCTGGCAAGACTTCGATCAGGTTTTGGGTGGTGTCGTCAGTCAAAATATAGGTTTGGTACTGCCGTTGTTCAATGGTAAGAGTCATGGAGTATTACCGGATTTACCGGAGTGAAAGTTTATTGCTCGAAAAACGAATGAGCCAAGCAAGGGGTCAGCCAGGCAGATAGATAGCAAACAGGCAGGGGCTAAAACAGACGCACTTGATCCCTACATCACCAACTGGGCAGCGGTTTCGATCCAACGGGATAACCAACTGGGCTGTAGTCCCAAGACCACGATTAAAATGGCAAGGGCAAAATTAGGGAATAGATCTGTAAACGTGCTTCTGGGAATGTTGGCGGTTACCGTTGGCGTAATAGCTTCAGTCACCTTACCCTTAGCAATCCAAAATCGTCCAAAAAATACCCGATCCACCATCACCAAAAAATAAACTGCTGTTAGACCAGTGCCCAACATACAGAGCAAGGTTTGCACAGGGAAAGCCGTAAAACTACCGCGAAATACCACAAACTCAGCGATAAAGCCCACCATGCCAGGAATACCCGCGCTAGCCATTGCTGCCATCACAATGAAACTGCCCGCCAAAGGTAAACCCCGCTCTGGATTAAACAAGCCACTCAGAGATCCCAACTGTCGTGTGCCAGTTTTTTGGTAAACCACCCCCACCAACAAAAATAACATGGCAGAAATCAAGCCATGACTAACCATTTGCATCGTTGCCCCCATGATCGATAGGGGGGTATCGGCGGCAAAACCCAGCAAAATATAACCCATATGCCCCACCGAACTGTAAGCCACCATTTTTTTCATGTCCTTTTGACTGATGGCGGTTAAGCAGCCATACAAGACACTCACCACCGCCCAAGTAGCAATAAATGGCGCGATTTCATGCCAAGCGCTAGGAAACAACGCCACCCCAAACCGTAGTAGTCCATAGGTGCCGAGTTTCAGTAAAACCCCCGCTAAAATTGTCGAGATCGGCGTAGAAGCTTCAACGTGGGCATCGGGCAGCCATGTATGCAGGGGCACAAGGGGAATTTTGATCCCGAAACCCAACAAAATTAAAACCAATAAAATCATCTGGGTGCTACCCGCCAAAAGCTGAGTATCCAGATCCGCCAAATTGAAACTAATGCCAGTGTTTACCGTTGCCGCTAAACTAGCCAAGCCAAAAAATCCAGCTAATAGCAAAACCCCAGAAATCGCCGTATAAATTAAAAATTTAGTCGCCGCATAAACCCGACGTTCCCCACCCCAAATTGCAATTAGTAAATAGAGCGGAATTAGTTCCACTTCATAAAACAGGAAAAACAGCAGCAAATTTTGGGACAAAAACGTCCCCATCACGCCACCGCACAATAACAAAATCAGCGAGTAATATAACCTCGGTCTTTGTACGTCATTGGAAGCAAAAACGGCAATTATCCCTAATAGTCCATTGAGCAAAACCAAGGGCAACGATAAACCATCCACCCCCAGGCTATAGGACAAGCCAACGGTTTCCACCCAGGGCAAATATTCATTGAGTTGTAAACGACCATCGCCAATGTCAAACTGAGTCAGCAAAGCAATGGTGATGGCAAATACTGCGGTTGTGAACACCAAAGCCACCTGACGGAGATTTTTACTAGATACATCACCGCCAAAAATAGCAATCACAATGGCTCCAACAATGGGCAACCAGATTAAGGCACTGAGCATATTGTTTTATTATTTGAGGGAATTTTTTGGAGGATTATTTCGGGAATTAATTTCGGGAAGTATTTTAAAGAACTATTTCATACAGTGATTTTATTCACATTTGGACCTAGATTTTCACCAATATTTACGGTGATTTATGGCAATTTTTGCCAGTCAATGCATCAAGGCTTACAGAAAGTCTATGCTCCATTGTGGCAATCTAACAACGTTTCAAACTCTTAGTAAACTCTAACGCTAGAGGTCGGGGGGGTATTTGCCTCTCTTAGTCTGCAATTGAACGCCTGTAGGCACACCTGTGAATTATTTCTGGGATGAAGTGTAAACGCTACCCTGAGCCATTCCCCTGAGATTGTTAAAAGGGGAAGCAGATCACAGCATCAGAGAAAAAGTCGTTTTATGATATACACGAGGTTTGATAACAAGCCTGAAAAAATCATAAGACTAGACAGCAAGTCTACAAGGACAGGAAAGTATGCAGACAATTGTGTACCAACCATCGCAAATTTCAGCCTGGTTACGTGGACTGATGAGTGTGGCTTTAGCCGACAGTGACTATAGCGAACCAGAACGCCATTTCTTTGACGAAATCAGTCACAGCCAAGGTTTTGAGATTGCTACTAATACCGGTTCCAACCAAGAGGTAGAACCCATTACTCCGGCGATTTTAGCTAAAGAGCTAGGCAATGATCCTCAGGTTAGCCAAAACTTCCTGCGTATGGCAGTAATGATGGCAATGGCTGATGGTGAATACAGTGCCACCGAAGATGCTTTGATTCATGAATTTGCCGCCGCTCTAGGTCAAGAAATGCCTGTTATGCAAAATTTGCGCGATAACCTGAATGCTTTACCCCACCATGAGGGACACCATCCGGATCTACTAGATCCCCTGCGGGAATGGTTAGATCATTTGGATATTCACGACAGCCGCCTCGCGCATTTTTTATGCAAAGCCATTCCTGCCCAATGTCCCTTTGAGCGTGATGTGGTTTTATTCGGGCGGAAAATCCTGCATATTCCCGCCATGTGCCAAATTAATCCGATTTATGATCAGTTGGTGGGGTTACGGTTTCGTTCTTTGAGTTATCTGGCGGATCGGGGCGAAGATGTATCCAAGTACTGTTAACAAGTACTGCTGTATTGCTCAAGTAGTGACTATGACTATTGCGCATCGACCCAGTGAAGGCATATTCTAAGCTTTGACTAGTATTGCTTAGTAGCTACTAGAACACAAAAGACTTACATTAAAGAAGTCGGCTGTGAACCATCTAGCGCCAATTGCCCCCTATGCCCAGAGAACTCAAAAACAAAGACGACAACGAATCGGCAAAGCCCTCCAGTGGCGGCGATAGTAACAGTGTTTCGCCCAATGTGCTGCGGGTGGTGATTGCCTTCCGGCGTTGGGGTTGGTTTGCATTTTGGGTGCAAGTGGTTTTAGGGGTCATCTCCACCGTCATTTTATTAACCTTGGCTTTTTATCGCCCCAATCCGGCGGCTGGTAATGCTTTACCGGTGGGACTTGACACCAATCCCGCCACATTGCCAGGTTTGGGATTTACTTGGGTTGGTCTGGCTATTTTAGGTGCAAGTATCCTCTGGAATTTCCGTTACACCCGTTTAGCTAATAAGTTACGCACCCCAGAGCGCCCGACAAAATCCCAAACTCTCTTCCAACTTAAAATCGGTGTGGTGGTTAACTTAGTGGGAATGTTTTTAACTTTATTGGGAGCGGGGGCTATTGTTGGTACTTTAGCAATTCGCGCTCAACAGGGGAATTTTTCGGCAGTAGGGGGCTTTAGTCAGACGATCCAGCCCATTGATCTGCAAATCATTCAAGCGAGTTTTAATGTAGTGTTTGCCCATTTTGTGGGTTTAACGAGTTCTCTATGGTTGATGCAACGCACTACGGACAAGCCAACTCGCGAATAGATTCCCCAAATACAAAATACGGTACAAAATACGGAATGTAGCTATATTTGGTAGTCTGCTTGGGTAAAAATATCGCCACATATAAATGATTCAATTTAATCCTTAGCGCTGTCCATACAAACGGGGGAAACCAACCCGCAATGGACTAGTACGATACACCCGAAACATTTGCACCACTTGCCCACCACGATATAGGGGCACATCGGCAATGGGAGTGATTTGGTCAAACTGATCAGCGTATTTACTCAAAGGTTCGCCAAATTGCTCGGACATGACATACAAACCAGACTTACCAATAAATTCCGTCGGCTTGGTCCAATAAGCAAAACCCCGTAAATCCTGATCAAAACAAGTCACAGGCTTCCCAAGGGGTTGCAAAGCCATCCCCACCTGTCCCGTCACAAAAAAGTTATTACTAAAAATAAAATCTGATTTAGCTAATTCAGCTTTTAGCAAAGGATTTTCCACAAAGTTCCGCCGCAGTTGTTCGATATCAATCAACTGGGTGGAATCATCGTTTTTGGCTTCTACTAAACCACCCCCTAGGGCTTGATTACCGCCTTTCTGGAAAATACCGCTGTGAATGTGACTCAATGCAATCAACATCAAAGTAACACTTATCACCGCTGCACTAAAAAGCCAGTTCCGCACCGCTTTAGGATTATTGTCTTGCCATCGCACCACCCACTCAGCCAGTAATAAAGTACCGCTAAAAAATCCAGGCATAGTCCAAGTGGGTAAAATTTGCCGATAGCCTCCCATGATCGTCAAGCCCAAAACCAACGGCAACGCCACACACAACACCATGAGCCGCCGTTCTTGTAAGGGATTGAGCCGCACCCGAAATAGATAGTTGATGATATAACCGATATTCTGGAACCAATTATGGGATCTGCGCCGCTGACTCTGAGCCGATTTAGCCGATACCTTGCCAACTTTGCGCCAATGTTGCCAGCCTGTACTGAGCAAATTAGTGGTTGCTTTGCCCCCAGCCCACCACATCACAAACCCAATGCTAGGAAATAGATAGGCTACCCCCACCAAAAAAGTTAGGAGTAAATCCCCAATGCGATACCCTGCCGTTGGTACAGCTCGCCCGCTTTGAAATGCTAAGGAAGCCCATTCATGGTTAGCGTTCCAAATTAAAATCGGCAAAATCGCAATCAGAAAAGCTGCCAAACCTGCCGCTGCCCAAGGGGACCACAACGCCCGACGGTGGCGCACACTCAAAACACAGAATGCCACTAGCCCGAAGCCCAATACCATGCCGTGATATTTGCCCAACGTGGCTAAACCAACGGTTAAACCCAACAGAGCCAAACGCCATGAAGGACGATAGTTAAATACGGGACTTAAAAAACTATCTTGGGATCTTGCGCCAAAAAATTCTTGACTCGCCACCCAGAGACTCATGGACCAGAAAAACATCAAAGGGCTGTCCGGTAAAACTAAAATCCCAAATGCTATCTGGAAAATGGGAATAGTTGTGGCGATCGCTAAGGTCATTAAAGCGATACGTTCCCCCGACACGCTGAATATTTCTGGTTTATTGATCTGACTCTGATTTGTCTGATCGATGGTTGTGCCATTGCTGCTACCGTTACCGTTGGCACTGCCATTAGTTGCGCCATTACTGGAACCATTAGCTAAGGTATCTAAGGAACCTGATTCCTGCCCCACTCTACTGCTGATTAAGACCGGAGCCATGGTTGCTGTTGTGCCGCTTTCGGTGGTAATTAGTGCTAAACCACCAAATAAACTGCGGGCAGTCTGATATAAACACCACAGAGTTCCTGTATAAAGCACCACTGAGCCAAGGCGCAAAGTCAAAGGGCTGACCACTCCGGTTAACCAAATCCCAATTCCGGCGACCCATGCCACCAGAGGCGGATGATCAAAGTAACTGAGATGAATATTTTGGGTGTAGAGGTAATAGTAAGCTTCATCAAAGCCGGCGGGCATAAAAAAAGCCGCCACTGCCCGAAAAAGAAAACCCCAAACGAGCAGCACCAGCGCCCAACGATGTATTTTCATGGATTAACCGAAATAAAGCCAGCGAGTGAAAGGCAAGTTATCAAGGGACATCTAAAATTCAAAGACCCAAATGACCCAACCACGCTTAATAATCGTGATGACATATTTGTCAGATAGCCGACCAGTTAATTTTTCTACGTCTTCCCATGTGGTACAGACGCGAAACATACTGTAGGTGTGACCATTGTATTCAATGGCGGGTACGGGTTTCTCTCCTTCATTTAGGGTGACGTGGCAGTGCCGTACTTGGGTAGGAATAATAACCATTGCGTCTGTAAATCCCCCTAGTTGGTCTAGTTTAGCGTTAGTTGTATCTAGTGTGCCCATAGAAAATCACGCTCTCAAAGGTAAATGGAATTTTATTTGGATAGAGTTTTATTCAGGTTATTCAGGTTGAAATGTTTAAGGTGAAATACATTAGGCAGCATTTTGGGCGGTAGTTTGCATTAATCCATTTGCTGCCGTAAAGTAAGTTCCTTCAACAAAGTCCCTTCAACACAGTCCTTCTAGCAAAGCACCTTTAGCAAAGTATCTTTGGTAATCAATCCCCTAGGCAAAGATGATTGCTAGTTATTTCTTAATAATTATCTTAACAATTATTTTATAACGTGTTTACGGTGAACGAAATTAGGTTTATGACTTAAACGCTGGTTTGCTGATTACTAGTAACCAGAGATTTTTGATCTACTGTTGCCAGGATTGACACTAGCTCTGCCTCAAATCCAGCTTGGGCGCGGTTAGTTTTACCGCCGATATAAAGCCGCGCTCCTTGGGATGGTTCATCGGTTTGTAAAGCCCATACTTGGGAATGGCTGACATAACTCATGACTACACCAACCATAATCGCGGCAAATCCGGCATATACCAGCGGAATCCCAGGATCAGCTTTAATTTGTAACCCAGTGCTGCCGATTACTTCCACTAGGTACAAAGTTACGCCGTTAATTTCGGTATTACCACCAGCACGGACCGTTTTAATAAAGTTGCCTTTTTCGTCGTAAATCAAAAACGTGCCTTGAAGATCGGGGGTAATTAGGGTTACTCCGGCACTGAGATCCGGTTTGGTGGGAATCCATGTACCCCATACGGTGCTGCCGTTACTTTGGGATTGCAGTTTGGTTACGGGCAGTTGCAAAATGGGGCTTTGATTGAGGCGAAACCTAACGGCGGCTATATCCCAGTTGGCTTGGTAGAACGTAATCCCCTGGTAGCGCATCGGTTGATTAACGTGGATTGTTTCCCGCTTGATTTCTTTGCCACTGTCATCAACTACGGACAAATCCGAATAAAACTGATCGATGTTGCCTTTGGCGGTGTAGTCGATCCAAAACCGATTGACCCGCACTTGCCAACCGTGGGGT
>JBIKNH010000102.1:0-14795 GCA_044358815.1 Pseudanabaenaceae cyanobacterium
AATTGCCGGACTCAATCCCTCAATATAGTCCACCTCTGGCTTATCCACTTGCCCCAAAAACTGCCGCGCATAGGCACTCAAAGACTCCACGTACCGTCTTTGTCCCTCCGCAAAAATCGTGTCAAATGCCAGAGATGACTTACCCGAACCCGAAACCCCCGTAAACACCACTAACTGGTCTCGGGGAATCGAAAGATCAACATTCTTGAGGTTGTGCTGACGTGCGCCGCGAATGTGGATGTGGGTGTGATCTGGCATAGCGAGACTTCAGGGTGAATACTTCAGGGTAAATTGAGAAAAAATTGTCAATAAACGAAAAATAAATGATTAGGAGTTGTGGCAAGCAAAACAGTGATTTCAGTCACTCACGGGTCGGGGACACAATCACTGATGTATCACCAACCGTATCACTGCCAATCATAGGCAATCACACCATAATGCCACTAGTTTCATTGAAAACATACCCATTAGTTAATAAATTTCCATCGGTTTCCCGAGGAGGATTAACAGCTAATTATTCTGACCAATGATAAATTAGCAAAATTTAAAATTATTTATTTTAATTAACTTCTTTTAATTTTATTTTAACTAAATAATAAGCAATAAATCTACCATGATTTTACGCTGACATTCGAGGCATTACGAGTGATCCTAAATATTAATATGATTGTGATTAATTTAGCCGATGCCCACACCGTACCCATCAGCCTACCGTGGGGTGAAGAGACCAGCATTAGGTACATGGGAGAACTATTTATCCCCGTGCAAGTGCATTCCAGTTTAGATGCCGCCATCGCTGCCTGCCGCCACGATCTCGACACAGGCATGATGTCTATTGTGGTCAAGGATCGAGATCGCGCTTCCTTGTGGTGGCATATCCCCAAGCAAACCTCCCCTATGGCACATTCACGGTGATCAAACAGGGTGGTAGCATAAATCACATTGCGATTCATTGACATTGCAGTTCCTTAACCCTAACCCATAGTTCCAGCAGGAGATTGAACCTGTGCCTAAAGCCGTAGGATTTGGTGGTACTCCCACCGCAAAACCTAAGAAAGCCAGCAAGCGCCAAGCTGCCGCCCAACAGTATGACGAGATGAAAGCCAAGGGGCTACCCGAATTCAATATTTACATTCGGATCAAGGGGCGTGAGTGGGTCCCCGCTGGTTCTTTGGCTGTACAGCGCAGTAGTGCCATCAATCAGGCTCTGTTCCAACAGGAAGAAGAATTACTCAAGGGAGCCTTGCGGATGTACCCGATTTTGAAGCAGTATCGGGATCGGCTGGAATATGGTTACCGTTTGAAGGAATTTAAGGACGAAGAAATCACCCTAGCAGTGCGCCCTAACCCTGGAATCCCTGGCGCTCTAGGACAAATTTTTGAGCAAGCCAAGACCTGGGCAACGGATTTCTTAGAAAAGACCACACCCAAGAAATAACCTGCTCAGAAATAAACTAAGCATCTGAAGAATCGTCGCAACGCATCTCGCAGATCTGGAAAAGTTGAATTCCCCCCCGACAAAAAACCTAACTTGCCCTAAACCAATTAGGTCACTATGATAGATCCCTAGTTTTGAGCCAAAATTTTCCAAGATCTTTTGTACCAAAATTGGGGATCTATATTTGTTTAAACCAGAATTTACTTAAACCAGATATTGAGATCAGATACTTGGATCAGATATTTAGATTCAGACCCTATTTGAGACTTTGTTCTGGGAAAAGTTTGAGGGAAATCAGACTTTTAATATTGTTGCAACTGTTACAAAAGACCTTGCAAAAGTGAGTGCTCACAGGTAATGGCTTACAAGTAAGGTCTTACATAATGGGGGCTTATATTAAGAGGGGCATCACAGTGTTAACACTAGCCAACCTAAAAGACGGTTTACCAGAATTTATTCCCAAAACCCACCTCCGAAATTCCTGCTAAAGGGGTTTGCTAAATATGAATAGATGTGATACCGTGCTGTACGCTAATCATCAAATCGCCTAGCTACCTAAGACATTTCAATGAACAATGCCTTATCGACCTATATGGTAGACACTCACCAGACGGCTCTAGAAGACTACCTGCTCTCCACGTCAGTGGTGGATCGGGAGCAGCTAGCCGTAGCTAAGAAGCTGCAACAACGGCAGGAGGGACCGTTATTGATGGTTTTACTACAATTGAGCTTTATTGACCTAAATCAGTTTAGTGGTTTACTCGACTGGACTGTGCGCAGTCGGTTGGATGCCTGCTCCTAAGTAACAGCTTCAAGTAATAGCTTGAAGAGCATTTTGAGAATTTAGAATATAGCTACAAATTGCCTCGGCTTAATTTTTAGGTTAATCCTCAACTGACTTAAAGAGCCGAGGTATTCATTGCCTGAGGGTTATTACCTGATGGTTGATTGAGGGGGATAGTCTGCTGAATATTTGCCATTGGTTTCAATTTGATTTGAAATACACACCAAACCCTCATTGCAAACGTGCATCGTAAATACTCATCAATACTCATCGTGAATATTGCCAGTGAATCCAAAACACTGAAAGCCAAAACACTGAAAGAAACTGATAATAAAGAGGTACAGGTAATCCCAAAGAGATCGTAAGGGACACATCACCGCAGATCCAAGGCTTACCGTTTCTGGCTTCGAGTTTAGGTTAAAATTGCTTAACAGTAACGTATAGCAAAAGCAATTTAACAAAAGCCTTGATCGCAACTCCTGTAAAGCCAGCGGCTACCACCCGCCGCCCCGTTTTTCCCTTCTCTGCCGTAATTGGGCAGGAAGAGATGAAGTTATCCTTACTCCTTAACGTAATTGACCCCAAAATCGGTGGTGTCATGGTGATGGGCGATCGTGGGACGGGTAAGTCCACCACGGTTCGCGCTATGACTGACCTCTTGCCCGAAATCGAAGTAGTGGCAGACGATCCCTTTAATAGCCACCCCACCGATGCTGACATTCAGAGCGATGAAGTACGCCGTCGCATTGCCCAAGGTGAACACCTGTCCGTTGTCAAAAAACAAGTGGTGATGGTGGATCTACCCCTTGGCGCGACTGAAGATCGGGTTTGCGGCACTATCGACATTGAAAAAGCCCTGTCCGAAGGGGTTAAAGCCTTTGAACCCGGACTCCTAGCCAAGGCAAATCGCGGCATTCTCTACATTGACGAAGTAAACCTCCTTGATGATCACTTGGTGGATGTCCTGCTAGACTCCGCTGCCTCCGGTTGGAATACCGTTGAACGGGAAGGGATTTCGATTCGTCACCCTGCGCGGTTTGTGCTGGTTGGTTCCGGTAACCCCGAAGAAGGCGAACTTCGTCCCCAGTTGTTAGACCGATTTGGGATGTATGCTGAGATTCGCACCGTCCGCGAACCTGAAAAGCGCGTCCAAATCGTTGAAGAGCGCACCGAATTTGATGCCAATCCCCATACCTTCCTGAGTCGGTACACCCAAGATCAACAGCACTTGCAAGATAAGATCGTGCGTGCCCAAACCCTGTTACCCCAGGTGACGATCCCCCATGATCTGCGTTTGAATATTTCTCGCGTTTGTGCTGATCTCAATGTAGACGGCTTACGGGGCGATATTGTCAGTAACCGTGCCGCTAAGGCGATCGCCGCTTTTGAAGGACGCACCGAAGTCACCACCGAAGACATTGGACGGGTGATTGGGTTGTGTTTGCGGCACCGCCTCCGGAAAGATCCCCTAGAGTCCATTGATTCAGGCTATAAAGTAACCAAGACTTTTAATGAGGTTTTCGGCATTGCTGAATCAGCCTAGGGCATAACTGCATGACTGTATCCCGTACCTACACCTTGCCCACCCCTGCTAGTGCCATGCGTCTAGCGGGGGCGCAAAATGAAAATCTGAAAACATTAACCACAGTTACCGAATCTAAATTGGTGCTGCGGGGTTTGGATCTGATCCTCGAAGGAACCGAGGGGCAAGTTAGCGCCTGTGAGCAGCTAATCGAAGCCCTCAAACCCCTATGGAGAAAAGATTTACCCATAGCTACCGTAGACATTCGCACTGCCCAAGAAGCGATCAAAGCTGAGCGGTTGGAACAGTGGCAAGAACGCGCCACTCTAATTCGGACGCGGCGGGGGGACACAGTGCAACCCCGCACCCTACGGCAACAACAATATGTAGCTGCTATGGATCAGTATGATTTGGTATTTGGGATCGGTCCGGCGGGTACTGGTAAAACCTATTTAGCCGCCCTAAAAGCCGTTAAAGCCTTGCAAGAGCATCAGTTCGAGCGCATTATTCTGACTCGTCCGGCGGTGGAAGCTGGGGAAAAACTAGGTTTTTTGCCTGGTGATCTCCAGCAAAAGGTCAATCCGTACCTGCGCCCCCTCTATGATGCAATCCACGAAATCATTGATCCGGAGAAAGTGCCAGCGATGATCGAGCGGGGCATTATCGAAATTGCTCCCCTAGCCTATATGCGGGGGCGCACCCTGAGTAAGTCTTTTATCATTGTCGATGAGGCGCAAAATACCACCGCTGCCCAGATGAAAATGATCTTGACTCGCCTCGGCAATGGCTCCCGCATGATTGTCACGGGGGACATTACCCAAACCGATCTGCCCCGCCATCAGAAATCCGGTTTGGTAATGGCGATGCATTTGTTACGTCATGTGGAAGGGATAAGCTTTACTTTGTTTACTCAAAAAGATGTGGTGCGCCATCCTCTGGTACAGCGGATCATTGATGCCTATGAAAGTAAAGAGCATAATTCCTAGACCGTGCCACTGTGATGTCTCCGAGGAATACAGAATTGAGCACCAGGTTAAACGATCAGTTAAACAGCCCTAAGGGTGATCCCCATAAGTGCCTTATCAGTGCCTCGCTGCATCAGTGCCACGATAGTCAACCCAATAGACCAGTTCAGCTACAGTCCATCTATGTCGGTAAATTCAGGCAAAATACCCAGCAAAATACTAAGTAGTCCTCTAAATTCATAGATAATGCGATTCATGGCACAAATCAAGGTGAAGCGATCCCTTGGTCTATGTCTCATCTATTTTGATAATTCATTAACTAAATCAACTAAATTATTATGACATCTGCATCATCTCCTGATCCCACCCCAGATTTGCAGCCCGAACTGCAACCCAAGCCCCAAAAACCTGCCCCAGACTTAGAGTTTGAGGAGCTTGAAACTGCGTTGCCTGCCCTTGATGTAATACCTCGCCCTGCACCAGTGGTAGCTCCGGTAGTTCAGCCAGTGGCTAAGGCGGCTGATCCTGATGAACTCACGCCTTTTCCTTTGGATCAAGTTGCACCCATAACAGACACAGCAACAGATACAACGGCAGAAACAACCACAGAAACCGCTACGGCTGATGCCACCAGTACCGTTGCAGCACCTGCCCCAGACACCTCCAGCCTCACGGATAAATTGTTGGTGAGCTTCTTTAAACTGTGGGCTAAGACCGTGGGCGAACCCGCTGATCCCAACCGTGCCATCATTGGTTTAAGCGTCTTGAGTTTAACAACTTTGATCGTCTTGTCTAGGATCTATGGTTTTATTGATCAGTTACCGATCTTGGCTCCTGTATTTGAATTGGTGGGGTTCTTCTACAGCATTTCTGTTCTAATTAGGTACATTCGTTCCAAGGAAGACCGTTCTGATTTAGGTAAAACCGTAGATGACCTGAAAAAGAAACTCTTAGGCTAAAATCACTGGATTGAGCACCAAGGGTATTAGCACCGAGGGTAATTGAATTCATCCCAGTTATCTATCACCAGAGATAACTGATGTCATCACCGCTATATGGACGGTTATCTCTGGTAAGCTTTTGGGCATATCGATCCGATTCTTATTTGCATTTGGTTGGGTCACTTTTTCTCTCTTTTGTCTATCTTTTCTCTAAAATCTTTGCAGCGAATCACAGCCAATCATGGGTAAAATCGTCGGAATTGACTTAGGCACCACCAACTCTGTCGTCGCAGTAATTGAAGGCGGCAAACCAGTAGTGATCGCTAATGCAGAAGGCAGCCGCACTACCCCATCGGTGGTTAGTTTTACCAAGGATGGGGAGAAGTTAGTCGGTCAGATGGCACGTCGCCAAGGGGTGCTCAATCCTGAAAATACGTTTTATTCGGTGAAGCGGTTCATCGGGCGCAAGTATAGTGAACTTACCCCAGAATCGAAGCGTGTGCCCTATACGATTCGCCGCAACGAAGCGGAAAACGTGCGCCTGCGCTGCCCCCGTCTCGACAAAGATTTTGCCCCTGAAGAAATTGCCGCGATGGTGGTGCGGAAGTTAGTGGACGAAGCCAGTCGCTATCTGGGGGAGCCTATCACCGAAGCTGTCATTACGGTTCCTGCTTATTTCAATGATTCCCAACGGCAAGCCACAAAAGATGCAGGACGCATTGCTGGAATCGAAGTCAAACGGATTATTAACGAACCGACGGCGGCTTCTCTGGCTTATGGTTTAGAGAAAAAGAACAGTCAAAAGATTTTGGTGTTTGACCTTGGGGGCGGCACGTTTGACGTATCAATTTTAGATGTAAATGATGGTGTTTTTGAAGTCAAAGCCACCACTGGTGATACCCAGCTAGGGGGAGATGACTTTGATCGGGAAGTGGTGAACTTCTTAGCGGAAAAGTTTTTGGTACAGGAAGGAATTGATCTACGAAAGGAGCGCCAAGCCCTGCAACGGTTGACCGAAGCCGCCGAAAAAGCCAAAATCGAGCTTTCAACGGTCATTAGTACCGAAATCAATTTACCGTTTATTACCGCTACCGCCGAGGGTCCGCTCCATTTAGAAACTGAACTGAAACGCACCGAATTTGAACGGCTTTGTGAATCTTTATTAGAACGCCTCCGCATTCCTTTAGAGCGAGTGCTACGGGATGCCAAACTCAGCCCACGGCAAATTGATGAAGTGGTTTTAGTGGGCGGTTCGACACGGATTCCCGCAGTCCAGAAACTCGTCCAAAATCTGATTGGGAAAGAACCAAACCAGAGCGTCAATCCTGATGAAGTGGTTGCCGTCGGTGCAGCGGTCCAGGCGGGGATTCTGTCCGGTGAATTAAAGAATATGTTATTACTGGATGTGACTCCCTTAACTATTGGGGTAGAGACTTTTGGTGGCGTGGTCAAACCTTTAATCCCTCGTAATACGACTATTCCCATTCGTAAAACGGAATTGTTCACCACTGCCGAGGATAACCAAACTTCCGTAGAAGTGCATATTATCCAAGGGGAAAGGGAACTGGCAGAACATAATAAATCCTTGGGGCGGTTTAAGCTGAGCGGTCTGGAACCTTTGCCTAGAGGGATTGCCCAAGTAGATGTTAGTTTGGATCTCAATACCGATGGGATTTTGGCTGTGACTGCAACAGATCGCCGCAGTGGTCTAGAACGGCGGATTACGATTAAAGGTGCATCGACTTTATCGGAAGCTGAAGTAGAGCGGATGATCTCTGAAGCCCAGCAGTTTGCGGAACGGGATCGCGCCAAAAAGGAACGGATTCAGAAGATTAACCGAGCAGATAATTTGGTGGTTAATGCTGAACGGCAGTTAAAAGACTTAGCCCTGAACTATGGCTATAAACTCACTTACGAACGCCGTAAACAGATCGAAGTGCTGATTAAGAGCCTCAAAGAAGCCATTGCCAAACAGGATGATACTTATCTGGATAAGGCACAGTCCCAATTACAAGAGGCGCTCTACGCTTTGTCCAGGGAACTCTATGCCTTTGATGAAGATGATGATTACGAAGACGAAGATGACGAAGATTTATTTGGCGGCATTATGGAAAGCATTAGCAATTTTGCCAACCGGAACAAACGCCCTAAGGAACCGGCTAACAACCGTCGTCCTGATACCCGCGTCACCTATGACGATGATGACGAATGGATCTAGTCCAGATGTTTGATATTTACCAGATATTTGCCGGATATTTGATATCTATGTTTGGATACTAAAATCAAATCGGGATGATAGGATTTGAACCTACGACCCTCGCGTCCCGAACGCGATGCGCTACCAAGCTGCGCTACATCCCGAAACTGTGACCAACCTGCCCAATGCAAGCTGCGATTTATTATTGTAGCAGGTTTGGTCTGACTATGAAAAGAGAATTACTCGAAATTCTGCCAGAAATCCCAAGTGAATTATAGATGGATTTTCTAGTCTAATTGCGGAGGGTGGCGGAAATTTCCATCGGGACTTGAATATGCTGTGGTTGCCGAGCATCAGTGATCAGCCAGTCTAGGGCAGCGGCTTGTAAGTCAATGGTAGCGCCGTTTTTGTCTACACAATACCGACCAAACACCAGTTTATCCACGAGACGCACATCAGCCAGGCGGGAATATTCAAAAATGACACTACGCTCCACCACTGCGCCACTGCACACATGGCAATTTGGTCCGATCATCGTGGGTCCAATAATTGTCGCACCATCTTCAATACAGGTCATGCCACCGATGTAAACCGGACCTTGAATATTCACCTTATCCCAATTGATCGCCACATTTAAGCCAGTGTAAATTCCTGGACGGACTTCATGCCCAGGAATATTGACGTTTTTGACCTTACCCAACAGCACCCCTTGAATGGCTTGCCAATAGTCCGGCACTTTACCAATATCCACCCATTGGAAATCCATTGAGATGGCATAAAAAGGCAGATTAGCTGCCACTAACTGAGGGAACAGATCACCACCAATGTCATATTCCTGACCGGAGGGGACGTAATTCAAAACCTCAGGCTCAAAAATATAAATCCCCGTATTGATGGTATTACTGAGGGCTTCGCTGACGGGGGGCTTTTCCTGAAACTGTTTAATCCTTCCGTCTGCATCGGTGACCACTACCCCATAACTAGATACTTCTTCTTTGGGGACAGTTTTCGTGATAATCGTCGCGATAGATTTCTTTTCACGATGCCAGTTAATCGCATGGGTTAAATCTAAATCAATTAACGCATCACCGCATAACACTACAAAAGTATCATCAAAAAATGGTGAAAAATCTTGGATTTTCTTTAATCCCCCCGCCGATCCCATCGCTTTTCCCACAAGCTGACCATCTACAATAGTACCCTCGAAGGAATAAGCCATTTCTACGCCGAATTTTTGCCCATCTCGGAAATAATTCTCAATTTCCTCTGAGAGATGGCTAACATTAACCATAATTTTGTCAAATCCATGTTGCCGCAGTAATTCCACCAAAAATTCCATTACAGGTTTTTGCATGATGGGAATCATGGGTTTAGGCATGATATTGGTGATAGGTCGGATGCGGGTTCCCTTGCCGGCAGCCAAGATCATGGCTTTCATAGCTTGCTCTCTCCGTCAGTAGTTCAGTAATTATTAATACATTCTGGCGCTCAAAAATCACCCAGTTGTCCATAGGATTAATCACCAAATAAATTCAGATGAAATAAATCCGTTAGCCAATGGATGCCCAAGGTTAGGCTCGCACCATCATAACCTGTTTACCCAGACCCAAACGCCCAAAGGGTTCCTCAGGTTGCAAATTACCTTAGAATTACGCGAAATCTCTTAACTAAATCGACTTAGAAGGGGATTTGTTGGTTATGCGGAAATTTAGTTGCTCAGATGCAGTACTTGATGGGCTAATTTGGGGCTAAATCGATTCAATATCAATTTACTGATATCAATTTACTGAGGCGTAATACTGCGGTTGTTATACAGGCTCATGGCTTTCGGTAAACCTTCTTGACGCATACTCATAATTACTGATTCGGTCAAGTCAAACAGTTCCGGTAATGCTGTCGTTTCCGCACTAGAGAACGTACCCAAAACATGACCCACTGCATTACCTTGGGCAGACTGGTGAGAACTGCGCCCAATGCCTAAACGTAGCCGCGCAAATTCCTGTGTCCCCAAATGACTAATAATCGACTTCATGCCATTGTGTCCCCCAGCAGAACCATTAGACCGCAGGCGAATTTTACCTACAGGCAAATCCATGTCGTCATAAATCACCAACACATGATCGGGGTTGTACTTGTACCAATCGGCACAGGCGCGCACCGCTTGACCGGAATTATTCATAAAGGTGGTGGGCTTCAACAGACGCACCTTATGACCCAATAGCATTCCTTCACCAAACAGAGCTTGAAAGCGCTTTTCTTTATTGAAAGTAATGCCCCAACGTTTTGCCAAGTAATCGAGGGCTAAGAAACCAATATTATGACGGGTGCGTTCATACTCGCTGCCCGGATTGCCCAAACCAATAATTAGCATCAGCGCTTCAAATAAATTCTACTGACTTGATGCCAGCATCTACAAAGACTACAAAGAAGACTACGAACAAAGACTATAAAAATTACAAATAGGAAAAGTCACAGACAAAAAAGACTATAAACCACCAAAAGTTTGCCAGCCCAAACCGTTAAATACTGTGGAGGCTTAGGCGGGTCTGGCTGACTTTTCTAGCTATCTTTTTCGGTCGATGCTTTTTCGGGACTTTTCTCAGGGGTGGCAGCAATGGCATTCGGGGTAGTGGTTTCTATGGCAGGTTTGTCCGCCGGTAATGTGGTGGCGGTGTTTTTCTCTAAAATTTCCACTTCCCGTTTTAGTTCCTGTTCAAAATCTCGGGAAGCTTCCTGAAAACCACGAATTGCTTTACCGAGACTCTTACCGATTTCGGGTAATTTCTTGGGACCAAAGACCAAAAGAGCAACTACCAAAATAACAATTATTTCCGGTAATCCAAGACCAAAGATATTCATGTGCTTAGGCTTTGCTGAAGGAGATTTGAGGCGATGGCTGATGATGCAGTGGAATTGAGGGAGGTAAGGAAATCTTGACTGATGGGGATGAGTTTGGCGTATGAGTCGTAATCTGTCACACTGCCCACTCACCCCTAACCTATCAACGCCAACACCAGTAAAGTGCTAGGCATAGGAGCCAAGATATTCATGCTTTGAACGTCTTCATCAAAAACATTCAAGGCGTGAACTTAAGCCAAACAGCGACAGATTAGCCGCCCCAGGTCAGGTTTACCCCTTCGAGGATCAAAGAGGAGTTGTACAACTGGATCAAGATCAGCAAAAAGACCAGAAACAAGCCCATGAAAACACCCATCAGAGGGGTGGTGCCCCAGCCGCGAGATACTTTCCCGTATTCTGCATTCAGGGGTCTGAGGATATCGCCGAGCCGCGTGCGTTGTGACATAGTGTTTTAAATGTTATTCAGAAAGTGATTCAGAAAGGTGATTGTTACAAAATAGTATAATTGTATCAAGACTTTGGGTTTTGGCTCAAAGAAACTTTGATGGCGGTTTTTTGACCTGATTTGTGGGAACTGCTGAAGTTGATTACTTCTCAGGATAGTTGTACGCCAAAATTTGTCATCGAGTGAGCCGTAACTTGATCCCTAAGGTACATCATCCTTTAGCCAATAAAGCGGTTAAATCTAGAGCAGGTGATCGCAATGAAGCAGGGTCTAACCATGACAGATCAGTATCAATCTGTTGCTTGTTGTGGCAACCTGATGAAATCAACTGATTAAACTCATTAATCAAGCTATCCAAAAATCACCTGGAAATCACCTAAAGATCATCCGCAGTCAATCCAAACTAATTTCCTCATATTCATCCCCCACATAAACCATCATGGAAGATTCAGGCGCTGTTTCAATCGGCATTACCCTTGCCGTATTTGTTATTTGTTTGACGGGTTACTCGATTTACACTGCTTTTGGACCTCCTAGCAAGGCATTGGGGGACCCCTTTGAAGATCACGAAGATTAAATGAGGCTTAACTTCAACTTCAAGTTCACCACCCCTTCTTGTTAATGATAGGCGGTGGCGTTTTCTTAGCAACTAATCAAATCTCAAATTAACTGAAATCAAACCTGACATCAAACCTAAAACTAAGCGAAAAATTAAGCCCATGTCTATGCCTTTAACTGACTCATCTGTTTCTGTTGGTCTGGCTTCAGTGGCATTAGATGAATCTTTAGATGGATCTAATGACAATGGGCGAGACGATGCAGTTTTGGATCATGAAGCTTTGGAGCATCAAACAAAAGCTCCTCAAATTGCCGAAGATGATCTATGTACGGATTTTTGTTTAACCGTTAATCCCCTAGACTTACACCGCGCTTATCAGGGGGCGGCAGATCCTGGTAATGGTGCTGTGGTGGTCATGACGGGTATGGTGCGTAATCAAACCAACGAACGCAAAGTCAGCCATTTAGAATACCAAGCCTATGATGCGATGGTTTTACGGTGCTGGCAAAATTTAGCCACCCGCTGTCAAGAAAAATATCCTGCCATTCGCCATGTGGTGATTCACCATCGGTTAGGGGTGGTGGCGGTCGGCGAACTTAGTGTGGTGGTGGCGGTTGGCTGTCCCCATCGTGGTGAAGCTTTTAGCGCTTGTCAATTCTTGATTGATCGTCTCAAACAAGAAGCCCCCATCTGGAAGAAAGAATATTGGTTAGATGGTGGGCAGGGTTGGGTTAACTGTGAGTTTTAGCAGTTAGCACCACTGTTTTAGCGGAGGCTTTGGTACGGATTTTGGCGGATGATTGACTTATGAGGCATTATTCTGGGTAAATTCTGGGCAACTTAGGGTAACACAGACAAGGTGCGTCGGTAACTTGTTCGTTGGTTCCGTTTGATAACTCTGTTTAGCAACTCTGTTTGATAACTTTGTTTGATAACTTTTAAAGGTGTCTGAAATACTTTGTCCGTGCTTAGGTCGGCAGAGTCAGAATCTGTTTGTTTGCAGTAACCTCATAGGTTTTTACCAAATTAGGCTTTTACCAATGGCTGATCCACAGGCTAAACCTTCCGAATCATTAGCCCCAAGCAATCCTGAGATGGCTGATTCTCTGCCTAGTAACCAAGGGTCCCATGACCAAACGCACCGCGCCCCAAACCACCCCAGGGATCTAACCTCAATTGATCTAAATGGTTTAACCGCCGCTGATGTGGCGCAGCGGGTCAAACAAGGTGATACCAATGTGGTGGTGTTGCGGTCTAGTCGCACCTATGCCGATATTTTTAAGGAAAATGTATTCACCCTTTTTAATATCACTTTTGCGGTTATTTTAGGCTTGATGGTGCTCTTGGGGCAAATCACCGATGCAATTTTTTCCGGCTTTTCGGTGTTTAGTAACATCATTGTGGGGGTGGTGCAAGAGATTCAAGCTAAACACACCTTAGACGGTTTGGCTTTGCTGTCGGTGCAGCAGGTGACGGTACGCCGTAATGGACAATCCCTGATGATTCCGGTCCATGAGGTGGTGCGGGATGACTTGATTGAGATCAAACCAGGGGATCGTGCGCCGGTGGATGGTCCGGTGGTCAGCAGTCAGAATGTGGAAATGGATGAATCTTTGCTGACGGGGGAATCTGATCCTGTGGCAAAACAGATCGGCGATGTGGTTTTGTCGGGATCTTTTTGTTTGGCGGGTAGTTGTGTTTATATAGCCGAAAAAATCGGTAATGAAAGCTATGCGGTGCAGTTGTCCCAGTCGTCTCGGGTTTATAAGCGAATTTTCACGCCACTGCAAAAAAAGATCGATACCTTAGTAGAAATCTTTTTGCTGGGTTTGATTGTGGCAATTTTCCTGCATGGCTCGTCCAGCGTCAATATTGGGCGGTCTATGGTGGATACGATCCGCTATGCCTCGGTGATTGTGAATAGTTTTGTACCAGCGGGTTTGGTGCTTTCCATCAGTGTGGCGTTTGCATTGGGGGCAGTGGCAATCAGTAAACGCCGGACTTTGATTCAAAAAATTAATGCTGTTGATTCGATGAATAGTGTGCGGGTGCTCTGTACTGACAAAACTGGTACTCTGACCCAAAACAAACTACTAGTTCGGAATTTAGAGCCTTTAGCCGATACAACAGCGGCACAATTACAGCAACTGGTGGCGTTATATGCCAATTTGCTGGCTACCCCCAACAGCAGCGCTAAGGCAATGGCAGAGTTTACCCATCGTCCTGATGCTGATGCCGCAACCAATATCGAACTAGCCGCCCATCCCAAAGCCATAGAAATTCCCTTTAGTTCGGCGCGGAAATGGGGCGCGGTGAGTTTAGCTAGTCCCCTGCCCGACGGTACACAAACCATTGTTGTGGGTGCGCCAGAAATTTTATTTCAGGATGAAACTTCTAGGGAAATCGGTAAACAATTTGGGCGGCAGGGCTTACGGGCGATCGCCGTGGTAACCAGCGCCCATTGTTATCCCGTTGATTTACCTAAATCGCCGGATTTACCCCCAGACTGCCAGGACAGGGGTTTAGTTTTACTAGAAGATGGCTTACGCCCTGATGTGATTGATACCCTAGCGGCGCTCCAAGAGCAAAATATTCGGGTGAAAGTAATTTCTGGTGATAGTGTGGAAACCGTTGCTTCCATTGCCCGTCAAGCAGGAATCGCCGTGCCTGACGATGCCATCTACACCCAAAAAGCCCTTGAACAAATGGGATGGTATGAATTTAGTCACGCAGCAGTTACGGGTACGGTGTTTGGTCGGATTGTGCCGGAGATGAAACGTAAATTGGTCTCAGCGATGGTCAAACGGGGATCCTATGTGGCGATGGTGGGGGATGGCGTTAACGATGTACCAGCTTTTAAAGAGGCACAGTTGGCAATTGCGATGAACGATGGGGCACAGATTAGCAAAGACATTGCCGATATGGTTTTGCTGGACAATAATCTGGCGGCATTGCCCCAGGCTTTCAGGGAAGGGGATTTGATCAAACAGAAAATCCTGAACGCTGCCCTGTTATATCTGTCCAAAAACTGCATGGTGATTTTGTGTATTACATTCACTGGTTTTGTGCAGTTGCCTTTCCCCGT
>JBIKNH010000101.1:0-14795 GCA_044358815.1 Pseudanabaenaceae cyanobacterium
CCCCTAAGTCTGTTCAAAACTTAGGGGGAAAACGGTTATTCAATTGAGTTAGATCAAAGCTTAAGTTAGATTAAAGCTGGGGCACGAAGCGCTCTTTTTCAGGAATATTGGTATATTCAGCGATCACTTGACGGAACTCTTCACCGTCCATCGTTTCTTTTTCGACGAGCAAATCCACTACCCGATCAATAGCAGCACGATTTTCATAGATGATCTGCAAAGCTTGTTGATAGCAATGCTGCACGATTTCCCGCACTTGACGATCTACCTTAGCGGCAACTTCTTCGGAATACTCAGACCGAGACATCAAATCACGACCCAAGAATACTTCGCTGCTGCGACCTTCCAAAGACATTGGACCAATGTTAGACATGCCGAAACGGGTTACCATTTGCCGTGCCATGCCGGTCACCTGTTGCAAGTCATTGCCTGCTCCAGTGGTGATCTCCGCAGTACCGAACACCGCCTCTTCTGCGGCACGACCACCAAGAGCACCCATGATCCGCGCCAAAATTTGGGAACGAGAAATCAAAGTTTGCTCTTCATTTGGGGCGAACCAGGTCAAACCAGCCGCCTGACCACGGGGAATCAAAGTCACCTTTTGTACAGGATCATGGTCCTTAATCAAAGTACCAACGATGGCGTGACCCACTTCATGGTAAGCAATAAGCCGCTTATTCTTACTGTCTACGAGGGCTTTACCTTCTAAACCAGCGATCACCCGATCCACAGCGTCATCAATTTCTGCCAAGGTAATGGCTTCCTTGCGACGACGGGCGGTCAAAATTGCTGCTTCGTTCATCAGGTTAGCCAAGTCTGCCCCAGAAAATCCAGGGGTACGACGGGCAATGGCTTCTAGAGATACATCAGGGGAAACCTTTTTACCCTTGGCATGGACACCTAAAACCTGTAAACGACCCTTAATATCGGGGGCATCAACGGTAATTTGACGATCAAACCGACCGGGACGCAACAAAGCCGTGTCTAAAACATCAGGGCGGTTAGTAGCAGCAATCACGATTACGCCGGTGTTGCCTTCAAAACCATCCATTTCAGTCAAGATTTGGTTAAGGGTTTGTTCCCGTTCGTCGTTACCGCCACCGATACCTGCGCCCCGTTGCCGACCCACTGCGTCAATTTCATCAATGAAGATGATACAGGGAGCGCTCTCCTTGGCTTTCTTGAACAGGTCACGCACCCGAGATGCGCCCACGCCCACAAACATTTCTACAAATTCTGAGCCAGATACAGAGAAGAAAGGTACACCAGCTTCTCCGGCGATCGCCTTGGCTAGAAGGGTTTTACCAGTACCAGGAGGACCCACTAACAAAACACCCTTAGGGATTTTAGCTCCCACAGCAGTGAAGCGTTCCGGCTTTTTGAGGAAAGTAACTACTTCTTGCAGTTCTTCTTTAGCTTCCTCAATGCCCGCTACGTCCTCAAATAAAACTCCAGTCTTGGCTTCCATGGCGAACCGTGCCTTAGACTTACCGAAGTCCATCGCTTGTCCAGGTCCACCCACTTGATTAGAACGACGGAACAAGAAAAATAAACCAACTAACAGAGCCGCTGGGAACAACAAATTACTGAGAATATTCCAGATTGCGCCATTGTTGCTGGGGGGATAAACCGCCAAGTCCACACTCTTTTCCTTGAACTTGTCTAGCAGTTCTGGGGCATAGAGGGGCAAATCAACCCTGGAGCGCTGTTCCCGATCTTCGAGTTGCGGATCTGCTGCGACTACCACCGCTGTACGACCACCATCGTAAATATCTACCTTACGCACACGACCTTCATCGAGGTATTCCAAGAAGCGCCCGTAGGAAATACGACTGTTAGCCGCGTTCACGCTCAAGCGCGGTTGCGCTGGACGAGATACTACGGTTTGCCAGACAAAAAAGCCAATGACCGCCACGGGGATCAGCCCTAGCAGTAACGCTCTCCACGAAGATTTCATAAAAAGAAGCAGCCCTTTATCAAAGATTCTTAATTAAACTTAACTTACCATGATCCATTACGTCAGGATATAGCTAAGTTGATAGATATATCCTGTGAGCCATTGCACCGTAAGACAGGTCACGAGAAATTAAGCAAAAACGAACCCTAGCCGAACTGATTTCGTGAATTTTGACTAAGCATTGACTAATGACATTGACCAATGGCTAACTAGCGCCGCAACTCTTGCCGACCGTTTTGGACAATCTTTAACATATCCAAAAGCTGTGATTCCAAACTGCCTAAAACTTGATCGCTGTAGTCGTCTGCCCCGCGCTGCATTTCTTGCACTTCTGCGGTGACGCGCTTCTCCATTGCTTCGAGATCTTTTTGGGCTTGGCGACGGACTTGATTAACTTCATTGAGGGTTTGATTGCGTAATTCCTCGCATTCTGCTTGCACTTGGCGACGGAGTTGATTGCCCTCTTGTTCAATCTGGCGCAAGATCACCGACTCTTCCACTAGCTGACTGGCACGACGTTCCGCAGCTTGGATGATTTCTTCTGCATATTGCTGGGCTTGGGCAACTAGATCTTGCTTATAACGTAAGATCTCTTCGGCTTGGGCAATGGACTCAGGCACCGACAACCGCACATGGTCAATTTGTTGACAGACTTGCTCTTCATCAATCACCGTCCTACCAATGATGCGCGGACCGCTTTCGAGAATAATATCTTCGAGTTTATCTAATTCGCGATGCAAATTTAGATAATATTCAGCACGGTGATCACTGCCATTATTATCTATAAAACCATTACTGTTATTCAGGGCATTGCCATTATTCAGGGCACTGCCATTATTCAGGGTTTCTTTAGAGCGAGAAGGGGGATCTGACAGCATTTTTCTGACAGCTTAATTTTATAGCTTAATTGTGTAGTGGGTTTTACCAAAGCACCGATTGATGTTTAGGGGAACTATGGTACGGGGGGTAGCCTAGTTATTAAGCTAGACTAAATTTAGTCTAAGAATCTATAGCCTAGTTGAGTTAATTTAGCAGTTATATCTAAGGGACAGAGCAGTCTATCGAGAATTTTACTTAAAATTTTTACTTGATTTTTTACCTAAAATTTGATTGGCAGTTTTGCTCAAGTTTGGGGCGATGCTCTTTTGGTCTCGATTGTATTCTAGATTTTATTTTGGATGTAATTGTTGATGCACAGCGATGATTTATGTGTCTCGACTAAATCATTTGAGGTTTTAGACCTTCATTTTGGACCCTAAGTTAGATTTAGATTAGCATCTTAGCCCTTGGGATGGCATAGTTTTTAGACCAAACTTTAGGGACTAACTTCAGGCTCTCAACTCTGGTGTAACCGTCTGATACTAGGGGCATTGCCCTAGGGCTATACCAATCTAGGCTGCTCTGTCCGTAGTTTCTTGGCACAAGTTCCTGAACATAGTCCATTGCGTAATCCATTGTGTGGGTAAGACCGGATGCAAACCAAAATTAATTCTTCTCTGGCAAGTGCTGAAGCCCTAGGGCATCGTCGAGCAGTGCTTAATCCGTGGCATTTACAGGTGGCGATCCCCGCGCCTGAAACCCATCTGCTACAGGTCACGATGACAATCAACGATTGGTCAGAGCCTCAGCTAGATTTGCATATGCCAGTGTGGACTCCGGGGTCTTATTTGGTGCGGGAATACAGCAAGCAACTCCAAGATTTTCAAGTAACTGACGGGGCAGAAAATGCACTCCCTTGGCAGAAAATCAGTAAAAATCATTGGCGAATTACCACCCAAGGGGATCACGGCACAGCGGATGCTTCAGGAATTACTGTGGTGGTGCAGTATCAGATTTTTTGCCATGAGCTGACGGTACGTACTAATCACATAGACCACAGCCACTGTTTCTTTAATGGTGCGGCAACGTTTATGTGGGTTGGCGATGATTTGGCTCATCCCTATACGCTGCAAGTTAACGCCCCTGAGGGTTGGCGCGTCGCGACGGCTTTACCCCAGATCACCAGTGATGGCATAACCGATGGGATGGCAGAAAAAAATCTATTTTGGGCAAAGGACTTTGATGCTCTGGTGGATCATCCCGTGGAGGTGGGTATCCATGAGCGCTATGAATTTATGGCAGCAGGCAAACCCCATGATTTAGTGATTTGGGGCAGTCACAACGCTGATATATCAAGAATTTTGCGAGATACCATCACCATTATTGAAGCCGAAGCGGAGATGTTTGGCGGGTTGCCCTATGACCGCTACATGTTTTTAGTACACATGGCACAGGGTTACGGTGGTCTGGAACACGAAAACTGTTGCACCCTGTTGTATAACCGCTTTGGTTTCCGCAAAGAAGACAGCTATCTGCGGTTTATGAACTTGGTTGCCCATGAGTTTTTCCACACTTGGAATGTCAAGCGGATCAAGCCCCAAGCCCTTAGTCAAATCGACTATCACCAAGAAAATTACACCGGTTCCCTCTGGTTTTCTGAGGGCACAACTAGCTACTATGATCAGCTAATTCCCTTGCGGGCAGGGCTTTACGGACGGCAACATTATCTCCGGTTGGTCAGTGATAGCATCACACGGTTGCAAAATACCCCTGGACGCAGGGTGCAAAGCCTCTATGACTCAAGCTGGGACACTTGGATTAAACTCTATCGCCCCGAACCCAACAGCCCTAATAGCCAAATTTCTTACTATCTCAAAGGGGAATTGGTTTCTATGGTGTTGGATTTACATATCAGGGCGCTGAGCAACAATGCCAGATCCCTAGACGATGTGTTGCAAATTCTTTGGCAAAAGTATCGTCAGGATACGGATCAGGGCAAACCACCCCAAGGATTCACTGATGGGGAACTACAGGCAATTATTGCCTCGGTCGCTGGGGTTGACTTGACAGAATTTTGGCAGAAGTATCTCTACGGAACCGATGAAATTGACTATGACAGATACCTTGCCCCCTTCGGCTTGAGTCTGAATGTTTGTGGTAACGAAGAAAATCCCCCTTACACTGGCATTCACTTAAAAAACACCACTGGTGAAGCCTTGGTACGTACTGTCGAGCCTAACTCTCCAGCCCAAAAAGCAGGTCTCAGTGCCACAGACACCGTGATTGCCATCAATGGTTTGCGGGTTACCAGCGACACATTAGCTGATCGCCTGCGAGACTTCTTTGGTGGACAGAGCATCGAGATCAGCTTTTTCCAAGGGGATCTACTGCGCACCACAGAGCTAGTCTTAGACGAACCGAAAGCGGATCGCTATCAGATTGTGCAAAACCATAACCCCACCCTCAAAGAACTGCAAAGGCTCGAGGGTTGGCTTGGTTAAATTCTGCTGCAGATACTTGGAGTAAAGATCTAAGTCAGCGCAAATGCTCAGGTAAAAAAGGCATATTGTGGTGATGATCTGGCTTAGGGGGAGTGTAGTATTGATAGGTAGTCTGTTTTCATAGGTTGACTGAGCCTGTAGTTTACAGTTCAGGGCAACAGCGCCGCAGTCTCAGAGACAAATCAAAAACTGACCTAGAAATTGCCTAGTCAGCACCAAATCTGCCACAAAATTCCCAGTTCACTGTCTTAGCCTCACTACCCTAGTTTTACTTCTTTCACTTCAAGTTCACTATTTCCGCGCCAAAGCCAATTTAAAAGCTGATTCAACTATTCCTCCAACTACGCATGGGTTTCTGGAACAATCTGTTTAGTGTTAACTCCAATGAGTACGTTCGCAAATACAAAATGCGTCCCGTGCCCAACCAAAGCGAGCCGATTTACTTCAGTAGTGAAAAGGACATCGACCTCTACGAATTGGAGGAGCTTTGTGATGCTGTGGGCTGGGCAAGACGACCCATTCGTAAGGTGCGAGTAGCCTTGCATCATAGCTTTGTGGTGCTGTCGATTTGGCAGTTAAATGGCAGCTATCGGCGACTGATCGGTTTTGCCAGAGCCACCTCTGACCATGCTTTTAATGCCACGATCTGGGATGTAGTAATTCACCCCAAGTTTCAGGGCAAGGGTCTGGGTAAGTCACTCATGCGGGAAATGATTCGAGAGTTACGCCGCTGTGACATTAGTAATATCAGCTTGTTTTCTGATGCGCTGGTGGTGGAATTTTATGAACGGCTGGGGTTTAATGCTGACCCCGAAGGCATCAAGGGGATGTTTTGGTATCCGTAGTTTCGTGTTAGGGAACTATAGTTGGCTGTTTCAGTTCAAGGATGGCACAACAAAGGAGACAGATCAACGGACAAGATGTCCATTCCACAGACAATATAAAACCGCCCTAATAAGGACGGATTTTTGAAGCTAATTTCTTGATGAGTTTATTAAATCAGTTTGTTTTTGCCGATTTATCTCTGCTTTATCTCTGGTGATGTGGCATGAAGACAACTGGGGAAAGCAATAAAAAAAGTGAATCTAAATCTATTTGTCGGATTCAAGCACTTTTTCCTTAAACTGCTTACCAGCGGAAAAAGCCGGTACTTTTGTGGCAGGGATGGTCATTTTTTCACCCGTGCGGGGATTCCGTCCTTCCCGTTCTTGGCGCTCCCGTGGTTCAAAAGAGCCAAAGCCAACTAGTGTGACGCGATCCCCTTCGGCCACAGCATCAATAATCGCTTCAAAAGCAGCAGTGACGACGATTTCAATATTCTTCTTTGAAACGGATACCTTTTCGGCAATGGCATCAACAAGTTCGCCTTTGTTCATAAGAATTACCCTGTATAATCGGTGAGAAGTGAGATGCAATCAATACTACAGCACGTTATGGGTTGGTCAAGTTGTTTCCAGAGCTTTTGTGGTACTTCTTTACGATTGGTAATGTAATGAATCGCTTTTCATTGACGATTGCACATATATCAGGGGGCAATCGGGGGGATTTACTGGGTTTTAGCGGGTTTGACTGACTAGATTTGGGATTTTCAACGGTGGTTCTGAATTAGGTATTCATTAGGTATTCATCATGAATGAGGAGTCGAAGTAGGGGATTAGGGAATCCTATAGGGAATTGTGCTTAGCGAACTGCTAGGCGCATATAGTTCCCCCAAACCCCTGCCGCCACTGCACCAGAGCCATTTTCTGTCACTCCTTCATCATTGCCGAGCCAAATCGCGGTGGTAATGGTACTAGGAGAGGTCACAGCCCCACCGATGAACCATAGGTCCCGGGCTTGATCCGTTGTGCCAGTTTTGCCCATGACGATGGCTTGACTGATGCGGGCGGCGCGTCCAGTGCCATTGGTGACTACGCCTCGCATCAAATCTTGTAAATCACTAGCAATACGGCTGTCAATCAGAGGTTTACCAGGGGTATCCTTACGGGCATCAAAAATGACGCGGCAGGTATTAGTGGGATCTTTGCGATTGGTGCAGTCGTTACTATCGAGAATCCGGCGGATGGCGTGGGGTTTGTTATAGATACCTTGATTAAATACAGTGGCATAGGCTCCTGCCATTTCCATTAAGGAGACTTCATTACCGCCTAGGACCATGTTATTACTGCGGTCTAACTTGGCAGTAATGCCTAATTTCTCGGCAAATCGAGCGACATTATCTAAACCAGCGGCTTGGGCGACGCGGATCGCAATGGCGTTTTCGGACAGGGCAAAACCGACATACATATTAGCGCTGCCACTGGCTCCGTTATGGCAACCCGCCACCCCACCAACACTGGCACAGGAGAAAGTAGCATTAGGGCTAGTGCCTTGTTCGAGGGCAGCCCCATAGCTGAATAATTTGAAGGTTGATCCAGGTTGGCGACGGGCTTGGACAGCGCGATTGAATTGGCTTTTTTTGTAGTCCACGCCCCCAGTCATAGCGAGAATGGAACCATCGCTGCTATCGAGGGAAACAATTGCCCCTTGACTAAAGTTATAGGTGGCTCCATCGCGGCGGACGGCTTCTCGTAGGGTGTTATCGGCGGCTTTCTGCATGGACACATCTAGACCGGTTTCCACAATCAGATTGCCTTCCCGCAGAAATCTCTCGCCGAGGAGTTGTTCTAACTCGGTATTGACATAGCTGTAAAAGTAGGGGGCAATGTCGCTCTGTAACTGATTGCGGGCGCTTTCGTTGAGCCTTAGGACGGAACGGCGAGCGCGTTCAGCATCTTTTTCGGTGACCATCCCTAACTGTGCCATCCGGTCCAGTACCCGATCCCGATATTCAATCGCCAGATTTTTATTCTTGAATGGATTGATCGTATTAGGGGATGGCAAAATTCCGGCTAGGGTAGCGGCTTCCGACAAGTCTAGATCCCGTGCGGATTTACCGAAGTACAATTTCGCGGCATTCTCAAACCCATAAATGCCTCGCCCCAGATAAACCCGATTGAGGTACATCGCCAGAATTTCTTCTTTGCTGTAGTTGGCACGGATTTTGATCGCTGCTGCGGCTTCCCGCCATTTTCGCCCCAAATTCTCTTGATTACCCACATAGCCCTTTTCTTGACCAAAGGCATTACGGGCAAGCTGTTGGGTAATGGTACTTGCTCCTTCACGGGCTTCCCTAGAGCGGATATTCGTTACGACGGCGCGGGTAATGCCCCAAGGATCAATACCAAAATTGAATGGACTATAAAACGAGCTATCTTCTGAAGCAATGACAGCATTGGGGATATAAGGTCCAAAATCTTGCAGATTGGGTAAGTCTTGGGGTGCGCCAGTTTCTTTGGTGTCAGGATTGAGGACGGTTTTATTATCTCCAGCGAGGACCTCAACCGGTCCGGCTTTTTCGCGGGGTAGGGGTTTTACGTCAGGAACTCGTCCCACTTCCAGCAACAAAGCACCAATCACCAAGGTCAAAACACTACCAACACCAATAGCCGAATACTGGGCGGCGCGAATGTACCAGGGGGGCGGATCAATAAACCGAATGACGGCAGAATTTTCTAGCTCTGGGGGACCAAAAGTCAGCCGCATATTATGGCGCAGGGGCACAGATTTAATCCGTTGTTTGCCGCGATAAGTGCCATTGGTAGAGTCTTTGTCTTTGAGGATAAACCGAATTTTTTTCTGGCTTTGATCCCGAATGATCTCCGCATGTACCTGGCTAGCGATGCCCGTCGGCAAAATAATATTGCAATGACTGCTGCGCCCCAAAGTAAATATGTCCCCACCAGCCAGATGATGCAATGCAGGCTGTCCCTTATCACCGACCTTAACTTCTACCTTGGGCACTTGAGCATTGGGCTTCAGACGAGCAATCCCCTGCATCACCTGCTGAGTCATCTGGGTGAATATCTGGGACTTTGGTGGCGCTTTCGGCTGAGCTTTTTTAGCTGCGGGTGAAGCCTGAGGGGATTGTGCTGGGGGAGACTGAGCCGCCGGAGGTTGAGGCGATGGTTGGGGCGGCTGGGGATTTTGCGGTGGTGTTGGGGGCACAGAACTCATGGTGAAGCCTAGGGCATTGCTGCATTATTATCCCTACCATAGACGATTTTTGCTGTGGGGAAAAGTTCCTTGATTTGTCTGATCTAGTGGGGATTAGTTGTGAATTGTATTCTGGGAATTTAGCACAAATAACATAAATGCTGCCCAACTCTCATCCTATGGGTGACTGAGTTAGACAGCAGTGTCAAGATTTTCTATACAAAACTGGCGCAAAAAGCTCCTGTAAGAAGTTCCTGTAAGAGACTATGGCGTAGATTCGATCACCCGATCCACTAAACCGTATTCCTTAGCTTCATCCGCTGACATATAGTAGTCGCGGTTCATGTCCCGTTCGATTTTCTCTAGGGGTTGCCCAGTGCGCTTGGCATATTCGTCATTGAGTTTGGTGCGAATCCGCAGAATTTCCCGCGCTTCGATTTCAATGTCTGAAGCCTGACCGCGAGTACCACCGGAGGGTTGGTGAATCATAATGCGGGAGTTGGGTAAAGCATAACGCTTGCCCTTAGAGCCAGCCATCAACAGGAACGACCCCATCGAAGCCGCTAACCCCACACAGATGGTCGTCACATCGGACTTAATGTGTTGCATCGTGTCAAAAATTGCCAAGCCAGCGGTTACGGAACCACCAGGGGAGTTGATGTACATGAAAATATCTTTGTTTTGATCTTCAGAATCGAAGTACAGCAACCGCGCAATAATCGAATTCGCCATGCCGTCATTGACTTCGCCACTGAGGAAGATGATCCGCTCTAGGGAGAGGCGCTCGTAAATATTGATCCACTGGGTAAACGTATCACCCGGATAGCGGTAGGGAACTCTGGGAACTCCAATGGGCATATAGTTAGTTTTACGGGGTAAGTTGGGCAGTTGATAAGTTGAGCAGTCAGACTAAGCGGTATTAAACAGGTGAGTTTGATAGTTAACTGGTTGACTGTTTGATTAGAACTCAAGATTAGAACTAAATAGAACTAAACAGCCTTCTAAACCCCACTGAGGGCAGGTACAACCTTTGGCAAGTCCTTAGTACTTTCCAAAACGCGATCAATCAAGCCATATTCTTGGGCTTGGGCTGGAGTCATGTATAACATCCGCTCCATGTCCTTGGTGATCCGTTCTGGGGACTGTCCGGTATTACGGGACAAAATGGAGGTCATGGCTTCCTTATTGGCAAATACTTCTTTAGCTTGGATCTGAATATCCGACGCTTGACCTCGGGTTTGCCGCCGTGCTTGGTGTAACACAATGGTGGCATTGGGCAAACTTGCCCGAAAACCCTTTGTACCACAGGATAAAATCATCGCGGCTGTACCCATTGCCTGCCCCAAGCAAATGGTATGGACCGGCGGTTTAATGTAACGAATGGTATCGCAAATGGCAAAGGCTTCTGTTTCAAAACCGATGGCATCCCCCGTATACCAAGAAGTTCCCGTTGAATTGATATACAGATAAATTGGCTTAATCGGGTCGTCATATTGCAAATACAACAGTTGCGCCACGAGTAACTCGGTCACATCCACCCCAAGCTGTTGCTTATACTCATCGGGGGAGACGAGGGGCAACCCAAAATAGATGATCCGCTCTTTGAGTAGCAGAGAGGGCAGATCAGGGGGTGGCGTGCGTGAGTAGCCCTCGGAGTAATAGGCAGACTGCATCGCTGTTGGTGCTGTGCGAGATGGTTGATCCATGGGTTTGGGCTGGTGTATGGGGATACAAGTCTTGTTGTTAGCTTAACACAAAGGCATAATCCGCCTGTGCTAAGCCGTCAGGTAGGGTTAACCCGAACTTAACCGCCCTTACTCGAAGCATCAGATTGCCAACTTCTCGAAGAAATCGGCGATCTAGTGATCTACTTAAGGTAGCGTCACGGCTATTCTGCGCTCAACTCCTTGGGGCATAATGGTCTGACGGTCGGGTATACCTAAACGACGGCGACGATTGGTAGGTAGTTCAGGGGCAGGAATGTACTGATCCCCCACTACGGTGCGGCTGACTTTCATTCTTTGGCTGGCAATGGTCATGCCGTTTTGACGCACGATCACCACAGAAATCCAGCGATCGCCCGCCCGAAATGGCGCTTGACCAATTTTAAACACGCCACCCGCCCGTAAAGGAGCCAGATCAATAGTTTCATCGCGGTTGTAGTTGTTGGCATTAACCGGACGCTCTAGGGTTGCCCCTAGCAAAATACCGTTACCCACTGGCTCGGTCACAATGGCATCTAGAACATACTGCCGCCCCACCCCGATAATCGTCGGTACGCGCAATTTGACGGGGGGTGGTGTTTCCCCTGTGCTCAATGAGCTATTTTCCGTCATAGTTTCTTGATTGACGATTTGCCAACTGGATTTACCAGAGCCTTCGGTCTTAGAATAGGTTTGACGGGTGGTCAGGCTGGCGTTGAGGGTAAAGTCGTCATTGTCTTTGCTTTTTGCGCCCCGCACATCGGTAGCAACTTCTGCAATTAATTGCCCGTCCTTCATTTCCCATTTGATTAAGCGGCTGGTGTATTGAATTTGGTTATAGCGCTGCCATAGACTGCCCAAAATTTTGCCGTATTCTTCTTTGTTGAGACCGTCACCGTGGCGAAAACTGGGGCTATAAAACCCCAACACTGTTTCTAAATCCCTTTTGGAAGCGGCAGCATCTAGGGCACGGACTAACTGAGTTAACTCTTGCTGAATCTTTTCTTTGTCTGGGGCGGACAGAGCCGAACTAGAGTTGGCTGGCGGCTCAGTGGTGACGGGAGTTGGCGTGTTTTGGGCGAAGACTTGACCAGGAGCCAATACAGGACATAGGGCAGCGATGGCTAGGATTCCGGCGGCAAACCCAGAGATCTTGACTTGGGGTTTGGGGGATGGCTCATGGCGCATAAAATCAATCTCCGATGCAAAAAATAAGAAAAAATAAGAAAAGCACGGGACGGGAATCACAAACAGACTGATCTAAAAACAGGCTGATGATGATCTGATGCAAAAAATTTCGCTAACGATTTAAGGCGTGGGGCTAGGGGACACACTCGGAGCGGTAAATTTCTCCGCAGCGTTACGGCTTTCATAGATGCAGTCCACAAAAGGCTTTTTCTCTAGATCCCCCGTAAACCCAAACGTATTCATTTTGTCTTTGCAAACCCGAATTTCCTGTTCACTAAGAGCGCCCTTTTGCAGTAATAAGTTCCAGTTGTTGGGCAAAACCACACAGCCAGGTACTGGTTCGGCTTGGCTGATGTACACATTAAACGGGTTCAGGGTAATGTAAACCCGACTGCTCATCACCATTGCCGATGACCCATAGTTATTGCAAAAGTCACGGCTAGGGGCGAGATTGTCCAACCGAATGGCATCCACGGTGCGGGGCGTAGGATTTAACGTTGATAGGGCAATGCCCACCCCAATCCCGATGGCAAAAATTGCGCCAGCAATAGCTAAACGAATCGTGGCATTACCAGCGGGGGCAGGAGCGGGGGAGTTCAAAGTACTTGAGCGGCGACGCGCCATAGGAAGTTAGGGGGTATCTTATGATATGCAACTGATATGCAACGGCAACGTTTCATCGATCACGTTTAATCAATTTTGAGCTTAACACAATTCCTTTACTGGTCTTTTATTGCTCTTTTGATGGCTTTTGCGTGATGGGTTTGACTTAAAGTCTGGTCTGGTTTGATCTAAATCTTGGTCCTGCCCCTTGGCAATTTTTACCAACATCTTTGTCAACATCTTCTCAGGTGGCAAATGTGACCGTAAGTTAACAACTAATTGCCATAGCTTGGGGGATCAGCAGGATTTTGCAGTAAGATTTTTCCATTCGCTGCCTGTGGGGTTTAGGCATTATGAACCGTTTTGACCCTTTAAGGCAGTAATTTGTAGAGTATTTCAGGAGTATATTTGTGGCATATCCGGTAACCTTAGTGCGTGGGGATGGCATTGGTCCAGAAGTCGCCCAAGCAACCCAAACCGTAATCGACGCTTCGGGTGTGGCGATTGATTGGACTGTAGTTGATGCTGGGGTTGATGTGATGGAGACCTATGGCACACCGTTGCCAGATCATGTCCTCGATACCATCAGACAAACCAAGATCGCCATCAAAGGACCAATTACAACCCCCGTCGGCTCTGGTTTCCGGTCGGTTAATGTGGCGATTCGTAAAGAATTGGATCTCTATGCTAACCTCCGTCCGGCGAAGTCTGTCCAAGGGGTCAAGAGCACGTTTAAGGATGTGGATCTGATCATCGTGAGGGAAAATACGGAAGATCTCTATGCTGGGATTGAGTTCCAAACCGGCACGGAAGAAGCGAAAAAGGCTTTAGATTTTCTGGCGGACCTGTCTGGTAAGGCGATTCGTGAAGGTTCTGCCATTGGTGTGAAGCCTATTTCTGAGTTTGGCAGCCGTCGTATTGTCAAGTTTGCTTTTGACTATGCCCGTGCCAATGGACGAAAGAAGGTAACCGCTGTCCATAAAGCCAACATCATGAAGTATACCGATGGCTTGTTTTTGGAAGTGGCGCGAGATGTTGCTAAGGAATACACTGACATTGAGTTTGAGGATCGCATTGTAGACAACATGTGTATGCAGTTGATGCAAAAGCCCCAACTCTATGATGTGTTGGTGTTGCCTAACCTCTATGGTGATATTGTCTCTGACTTGACGGCGGGGATGATTGGCGGTCTGGGGGTAGCTCCAGGGGCGAATATCGGTGCTGACACGGCGGTATTTGAAGCGATTCACGGTTCTGCACCAAAATACGCTGGACAGAATAAGGTTAACCCCACTGCCTTGATTTTGTCTGGGGTGATGATGTTGCGTTATTTGGGTGAAACTGCTGCGGCTGATAAGGTTCAGGCTGCTGTTGAGGCAATCATTGCTGAAGGGAAGCACGTTACCTATGATTTGGCTCCTGCTGGGGTGACTCCGGTGGGCACTCAGGAAATGGCGCAGGCGATCGCCGCTCGGATTAATGCCTAAGGATTGGTTTGGGAATTTAGATTTGGAAGTTTAGGGAAGTTCACAAAATAGGTTCTCTAAGTTTTTCTGGTCTCATATTCTTAGGGCAGATTCACTGGTAACTTCACTAAAATTTGGTTTGACTGAAATAATCTCATTCCTCTGTAGAGCAGTTTTTCTAAAGCAATTGCTGATACAGGGGGATGGGATTTGTTTTTTGGTATCTAGTAACTATTTGTGGTAATTATGGAAGTTTAGGATCTGGTTAATCTCTATGTGGTAGATGGCAGTTTGTTTCTATCTAATGCGGCGGTGGATCGTGCTTTGACGATTGTTGTTAATGCTCTAAGAGTAGGTGATCGGTTGATTGAGAGGTTGAGGTAAGTAGCCTTCTAATATATAGTAGAATCAAATAAGAAGTAGAGGTTAATGTAGGAGAGAGAAATGACATAGAGTATGGACTTAAGAGAAAGAGTAGTGGAGTATGTCAGAGGAGGAGGAAGCAAAGCAGAAGCAGCAAGAC
>JBIKNH010000103.1:0-14764 GCA_044358815.1 Pseudanabaenaceae cyanobacterium
CTAATGGTGCATCTGCCCCCAATCAACCAACTCAAGGGAATGGGAACCAAGAGCCACTTTCCAATCAACCTTCAAATCAGCCCCATGACACTGGCGCTGCCAACACCAAGGCAAAAAATTCGGCAATTGTGGCTGAGGCACACCCTAGTTTAATTCCAGGGTTGCGGGGCACACTAACGGGGAAAATTCAGAAAGAATCACATGCCGCTAATCATCACAACAGTAAGGGCGCAGCTAAAGCGAATAATCCTCGCCCTGCCAATATTAATCCCAAGTACACATTTAGCCGTTTTGTTGTGGGTTCGACAAATCGGATGGCTCATGCTGCCGCCCTTGCCGTAGCCGAATCCCCTGGTCGAGAATTTAATCCATTGTTTCTCTGTGGTGGAGTGGGACTAGGTAAAACCCATTTGATGCAGGCGATCGCCCATTATCATTTAGAAATCACTCCAGAGGCGCGGATTTTCTATGTTTCCACCGAGCAATTTACCAATGATTTGATTGCGGCAATTCGTCAAGATAATATGCAGAGCTTTCGGGAACAGTATCGCGAAATTGATATGTTGTTGGTAGATGACATTCAATTTATCGAAGGGAAAGAATACACCCAAGAAGAATTTTTCCATACTTTTAATACGCTCTACGAGTCCGGCAAACAGATTGTTTTAGCCAGTGATCGCCCTCCGGCACAGATTCCTCGGCTCCAAGAACGGCTCTGTTCAAGGTTTTCTATGGGACTCATTGCGGATATTCAAGTCCCTGATCTCGAAACCAGAATGGCGATTTTGCAGAAGAAGGCTGAATATGACAATCTGAAAATTCCTACGGATGTACTCCATCACATTGCCAGCAGCTACACTTCCAATATTCGGGAATTAGAAGGCGCTTTGGTGCGAGCAGTGGCGTATATTTCCATTTCTGGTTTGCCGATGACCATTGAGAATGTTGCACCAGTCCTGAATCCGCCCAAGGAGCCGGTGGAAGTCTCAGCAGAAATGGTTTTAAATATCGTTTGTGAAACCCTAAATTTAGATGTAACCGATTTACAAGGTAATTCGCGGCGGCGTGATATTAGCCAAGCCCGACAAATCGCCATGTATTTGATGCGGCAACACACGAACCTCAGCCTGCCTAAAATCGGTGAAGCCCTGGGTGGCAAAGATCATTCCACAGTGATGTACAGTTGCGACAAAATCGCTCAACTCCAGTCTGCGGATGGTGATATTGCCCAACTGTTGCGCCAACTCACTGACCGCATTTATCTGGTGGCACAGTCTGAGGGCTAAGTTTCAGAAAGATAATTTGAAAGATTATTTCTTGAAGAATTATCTAAGGATTATTGATAGAAGTTATTACAGAAGTTATTCAAGCAATTATTTTGCCATCTTAGCTATTACAGGCAGCACCGGAGTCAGTAGTCATGGCTCCTAAAACTGTGCTGATGGCTAAACAGCGATTACTACCGGGACCTAAGTTACGATGGCGTAAAATCAACCGATAAGGTAACCGAACCGTTGGCGTTGTAAAAGAAACCGTAGCAGCATTAGGATTCAGCGCATTAGCTGGAGTTTTAGTTCCCCTAGGCATACCAGTACCGTCAAAAGTCAAGCCAATGGGAAAACTCGCCGTAGTTAAGGTAGTAACCGCATTCGCACCCTCTTTTAGACCAGAAACTTCTACCCCTTCTTCAAAATATTGATATTGAGAAGTGGTTCCTGCCGTATCATATTGAGATTGAGTTCGATTAGTTGTAATCCAGTACCGCGAGTTAGTTACACCAATCACCACAGTAGTGGGAGTGGAATCTCTTTTGGCTAGGGAACGGGCTTGGTTAATGGTTCTGAATAAGAGATCCCTAGAAGTCCCAAGGCGCTGATTATTGAGGAAGCCTAACCAACTAGGGGCAACAATGGCACTCAGTACCCCCACAATCACTAATACTACTAGAATCTCAATGAGGGTAAACCCATCGGGACTTTTTGATGGCTTAGAACGGGAGCCAAGATCAAACTCCTGTGGTGGTGTTAGTCCATTCAGCAGGCGCGGCAATAAGTACATTTGATATAAATAATTAAAACGATGGAACTGCATAGAGCTTTTTCTCCTAATCAGGATGTTTGGCAATGAGAATAGCGAAGATAACAAAAATAGTTAGAGCTAATAGTCAGAGATAGTTGAAGTAATTATTGGGTATCACTGGGGGCTAAGACACCCTTGCTCATTACCCTCACACTCTGCAAAGTCAAAAAGTGACTATTAAACTCAGTAATAGGACGGGTGGCAATGGAGTCAGTCATACGCGCCCTGGCATTACCTCGCAGCCAAACCCGTGCAATCGAGGTGTTAGGAACAGAACCAGAGTTATACACACAGGCATAAAAGCTGGTAAGCCCTGAGGGATTTGCCGCAGTATTAAAGAAAGCAGGAATTCGTTCGGCTGTGTTTGAAGTTCCCCCCACAGTCCCGACCCCAATGTCTGGACTACTACAGTCAGCATTGAGACTAGGGTTACCAGAAGCATCATTGGTATTGGGACCGATGCCCACTTCAATGGGACCATCTGTATTCACTTTATTATCGTGGGTGGTGGCATAGGGAGTGTCGTCTAGATAGTCTAGTAAAACTACCCAATTTCCATAACTGCCGGTATGAGTTCCTTTCTGCCAACTGTTCATGTTGGTCAAGGTAGTTCCTGAACCACCGGTAAGAAACTTCTGAAACCCTGAGTCAGGGGTGGATGCTGTGTAAGTAACAGCAGTGCCACTGGTGGGCGCACCGGAAGGTCCACCGATAAACATCGTGACGGTATTGGTGGTGGTGACACTAGTAGTGCGATCTGTACAACTTACAGCTTTGGAACATTCCACACCATCACGCAATTCCCACCGAGCGATGCGGGCAGATCTTGACCAAGCACCTTGGGTGGATGTACCGCTGGCATCTGTTGTGACATCACCTTTGATCAGGTAGTAGCCAACTAAGGAATAAGTGTACTGGGTTGGTCCCAAGCCGTCGGAGGCAAAGTAGCCTAAGTTTCTTGTCAGAGCCGTAGTATTGGGGGCAGTATCCCCAGAATCATAGGTTTGACGTTTCCAGAAAACTAACACGGGGGTCATGTTAGCCCCAGTGGGAATTTGGCTACAGCTTTGGGGATTGGCAGTGTTGGATGGTCCCGTGCATAGGGTAGTGCTATAGTTGCCAGTCAAGAAACGGATGCCTTCCGAATCATAGATATAAACTGCTTCTTGCACATCGTCGGCAATGTATCTTAAAGCCGATTGAATTTCTTCTTGGGAAGCAGATTTAGCTTCTTCTTCGCGATTGGTACTGAGTAAACCCACTAAGAAAGTTAATAGTACTGTGACGATAATAGAAGTAATCGTCATCGCCACCAGTAGTTCTAACAAGGTAAAGCCAGTGCTACCACTTCGCCGTACACTCTGCCGTAAGTTATTGGACTTACCTTGATGCAATATCTGCCCTAACCATTCCTTTAATTTATGATTCATTTTAGAACCTAATTTATTTAAAAGATGGTTTCTATTAGACTTAGGATTAAACTGGCGAAAATAGGTTTTATGCATGGTTTTACCCCATTGATGATGACTGGTTGGTGCGTCACGTAACTAAACTTAGGCAGCACTTAAGCGGCGAACTTAAATAGTGAGTTTAAGCAGTGAATTGTGATAATGAATCTTAATCAAGAATCTCAATAAACTCCTAGAGGCAACTAGAGACGAGTTTTCAGACTGTCATAGGTGATAGTGGTGGGAAACACTTCATAGCGTACCTGAACCAAAGGACAAGATCGAGAACCAGCGGAACCAGTCAAAATCGTATTAGTACACTCTGGCTCATCACCACGCCTCAAGGTGGTTACAAATGATGACAACCCAGTTTTAGCACTATTGAAAGCATCGGCTCGGTACACCCGCAAAACCAGCACAAAACCTTGACTGTCCAAATCACTCTGACTAGTTGCACCAGCGCTGCGCAATGGCATTACAACTAAATCTTGGGGATCGGTGGTGCTAAAGCCGTTGCCGTTTGTGTCAATGGTTACCCCAGGGAATAGGGTACTGTTAAATAAATCGGTGACACTGACCCCAGCCGATACACCCACACCACGAACATTAGTGGTAGCTGCTGCCCCTGGGGCACCGATGGTATCAAAAAAGTAAGCGTTTGTCCCCGTCGCCGCTGAAGCAGGGAAATTCAACACGAAGTTAGTAGGGATGACACCGGAGCGCACTGCATCAGCATAGGTACGGGCAGCTTGCACCGCTTGATCAACCCGCCGCGCATTAACCCGAGTTGCCGTAGATAGGGCAATCATCGGCGCAATTCCCACCAAAAGCACTGTCACCACCACCACTGCCATGAGAGATTCTAAGAGGCTAAAACCTGCGATATCAGGGGACTGGCTACCCAATGGCTGATTAGGTGCGGCTTTACGGGAACCAATCCGAGACCCGCCTATGAACCCACCCATTGAACCAGCCATTAAATAAGCCATAGCTAGCCTGTACGCCAACCGAGGGTAGGACGTGGGCTGTTTTGAGGCTAGTGGTTGGTGCTTTAATCGCGGTGATGCTTGTGGGAAATGTTTGATGATCCTGTGGAACATAGCGGTGTGCCCCAATGTAAGGTAATGAATCTAGGATCTAGGAAAAATGTGACCTGAATTTAGCTTGGGCTTATAATGCCCATAATCAGTAGCAAATTAAACTAGATCCGTCAACTGATGCCGAGGGATTATACTAACTCCGGTATTTGGAACCGTGAAACCGTAATGTCTGGATTATTTGGATTGTTGCTGTTGGGAATTATCACATTGCCACCACATCAATCACAAAACCCGCCCCAGTGACCCTTTGCCCAACGCGAATTTTACAGGCTTTCCGCAGTTCCATTTTGCCATCAACTTTAACATTACCTTGGGCAATGAATTGTTTCGCAAGTCCACCGGTGTCAGTAACGCCGCAGACCTTGAGTAAGTCACAAAGGGCAATGTAATCGCCGCTGAGGGTAAAAGTTTCACGCATAGATTTTGTTCCTAGATGTTGTTTCTAAACTAGTATTTGTTCCCAAATTACCCATAAAAACTGATAGCGAGACCGATAGAGGGAAAGTCTCTAACTTCAGTCTGACATAAGAGAATACTGAATCATAGAACTAAACAGAAGTCTTCAGTTGACTTGATTATTATTATTTAGCAGATTCTTCCTGCCAAGTGGGGATGACTTGTTTCAAATGAGAAACAACTTCTTGATAAATTTGACTATTAACCCGTGTGCCACGCATCCCATTTTCTAGCCGTACATCATCCACAAAAAAGTTTAAACTAAACTTGATGGTGATATTTTCATTGGTCTCGATATTTTTAATTAACACCTGGGGATCTTGCCACTTCTCCCGACTTTCTTTAAATCGTTTCTGCAACCAATTTTGCAACCCCAAAACATAGTCATCTAAGCGAGTTTCATTGCGTTGATGATCCATGATTTGTCCATAAAGCTTTTGCGCCCGTTTCTTGAGCAATGAAATCTTCCTTTCCCACTCTTCAGAGATGAGGTAACTGTCATTGTCTAGTAAATTAGGATCACGCAAGCACAAACGATACCAACCACGTAATAGCTCTAACAAACTCTCTGGATTACGTTGTTCTACCAAACTAAAAATGGTACGTTTGCCACGATTTTCTGCCACAGGTTCAAATCCCATTACCTGTAAAATACTGGTGTACTCTAGCTGAACATTTTCCACCTCTTCCTGGTTGATGCCACCTCTTTCAGCAAACTGTAAAGTTACAGCCAATGCCTCTAAAAGTGCAGAAACTTCTTCGAGCTTTTGATTAACTTCTATCTCGGCTTGTAATCGATTCAAGGCAATTTTTTGTTGTTTTGCCAGAGACTGATGTTGATAGTAACGGTCGAGTATAGCTAACTTTGCATCAATATCTCCCAAGGTATCAGGATGGGCTAAAATAATGTCATGGCAAATCGATTTTACATGGTTAATTTCACAGGTAATTGGCAAAGAAATTTCTAGGGTATAGTGATAGTAAGAAGTGGGACGACTTAGATTAACAATATCTTTGGACTGTAAATTGCTGTTAGGAATATAAATGTCACAATGCTTTTCTGGGATATAGAGCTTGGTCACACGGACACCAATTTTGCGCAATACAGCGACGGTATTATTGTCAAGTAATAGGACATCACCAAACTGAAATGGGGTATCAATTAGCAATACAACGCCACTAAAAAAGTTAGCTAAAATTCCTTGGGCTGCCAAACCAACGACAAAAGTTGCACCGCCTAAAGCAACCCAAAAACCTGTTAAATCTATATTAAAAGAAGTTAGAACAAAAACAAAGCCTACGCCATAAATAAACACAGGGACTACTGCCTCTAGTAATGGCAATAGTACATCGTCCCATAGGGCTTCCGTTCGTTGGGTGTAGTCTTTCAGATAATAGATAATAACATGAACAAATAGGCAGTTAATCCAGTAACTTACTGCAACGATAATACTTGCTTTGAGTACAGATATCAGTGTTAATTTGCCAACGAAATCAGGTAAGAAATTGAGGGTGTAAGTCAGATTACTGAGGGCAAAGACAACAAGTGCGGGATAAGTGGAAATATTGAGGGTGACTAGGGCAAAATCATTATCTAGGGTGCGAAATATCGATCGCAGTGAATAAAAAGAAGTAAAATAGATAATTAGTGTACCTAATACAGTGATCACTATACTGGAGGTAACTATCAGAAATGGATTGCCAAGGATGTGACTCAGGCTGTTAATTATTTCTTGCATGGTGACAGATCGCTAGATTTAATAGAAGTCAATAGAAATTAATCAGTTGTTATTTTCTAACATGAAATTGATTCACATGAGTTAATTGTATATAATTATTTAAAGTGTATAAGTATTGAAATATTTTCCCTGAATACTGTTTCTAGATGTTGTTTATGAATATCATTTCCAAACTTTATTTCTAGAGATTACCCTTAGTTCTGACGAATATCAAAAAAATCACTTAATCCATGATTTGAATATTCTTAATGTCGCTTTTATTCCTTGTGGATATGCGTTTTATCAAAACTACTTTCCCAAAAGGTCTGTTCTGTTCGATACTTACAAGCTTTTGAAAATGTCGAAATATCAACCTTAATACCAGTGTGATTTAGTCGATAAATAAATCCTTCATGCTGGTTAAACTACTATCTAAAACAAAGTTTAGCCAGGTTTCAAAGAATAGACGGCTATTCAATACTGGGTAGTCATTTGCTGGTAGCTCTTTCAATATTGACCTGATGATTTTAGAAAATGAAAGTAGTACCATAAGCGGATTATTTTTTATTTGATGGGGGGAAAGTAACATATTCTGTCCCCTTTTTTACTCCCATTTATCTGTCAACACTTCTGCCTCTTAACCTCTAATTCTTGTTTGGTTCTACTATAAGCAATGTCCTCATCACTGTATCAAATCCGTTTGCCATTACACACTGCTACCTATATCTTTTACTTCAATTAAGATAAAAAGCTGAAGTGATAAGCTGCGACTTTACATTTAGATTACAATCGAATTGTTCTAAATATTTTTCTTGCCAGTTTTTAGGTTTTAAACAAGATGCAAGTGGAAATCCTGCTGGATCAAGCCAATGAATTTCATCCCCTACTTCTACTGGAATAACTCGCAACGTTTGATTAGGTAATTGACTAAAGTCTCGAAGCAGATTAACAGCTATCTCTTTGCTTTGTCGAATTTGAACAGATTGTTGCTCAATTGGGGCGAATGCTTGGTGCGCCCAATTTCTGATGGTGATGGGACTGAGTTGATCATTAGCAGTTAGGCTACTAACGGATTGGTAGTAACCTTGTGATAACTCTTCAGCTTGCCTACGAGTTGTTACGCCATCAATTCTAGCTAGCAGATATGCAGCAACTGGATCTAGGGTTCCCCAAACAACTAGTTCTTTCATCCAGAACACAATCCAAGGAAGTCCAATTCTATGCCAGTTTTCTAACGAAAACGGCTCAAGAGGCATTTCACCAAAAGCTTCGTCCATAGCTAAGGCTAAAACGCTTCCAAGACCCCAATTAAATCGATAATTAAAGTTGCTGTTGATAAATTTATGCCAATCAGAAATTTTTGTTTCTCGTGGTTGGTGAGATGAACGCTGATGCCGAAGCCACCAATCTAGGATATTTTCCCAACTAGTCGCTGCCCCTCGACCTCTACCATTGAGATCACCAATGCTAAATGTATTCACCTCACCAATCAGTTGAATTGCGTCTCTTATGTAAATAACTTTTTGCTCTGGTTCACGAGATAAATAATCTTCACCTGTCTCCAAATGATCTCTGATTCTGCGGTAAAGAGTTAGAAGCTGATTTCCTGATCGAGGCGGTAGGCTAGTTTTGTATAGACGCTTTCGTTCGCCACGGACTGGATAAATAGTTGATTTCAATGCTTTTCCCCGACGGATAAAGAACTCTTGCAACTGAGCTTGATTTTGGCTGGCATAGTAAGCATAAGTTTGCTGCCATAATCTGCGTAATTCTGCCTCCAATTCATTAGGTTCCATCTCACGAGCAGAAATTTGTTCAAACTCAACAATAGCGGCAAGCAGTACATTATCTAAAGAGTCTAGGCTTTCAATTGCCCCCTCTTCAGTTTTACTTCTTACTTGTGTAGTAATGGGTGCTGTTTGCTCTAACCATATAAGAAAATCTTCATTACTTCCATTTAGTACTAGCTTTTTCCATTGATCTCGCAAGTGGGTAATCAACGTTGCAAGTGGGCTGACCGCACCGTCATGGCGATCTGTTGGTGGTTCTTGTAACTGCTGAACAAAAGAACTATAAAGATTACGAATTTGTTTTTTTTGTTGGTTATTTTTATAAGTTTCTCGGTCTTGCCTTGTCCGAGATCGTTCTGGCTGTTCTGGAACAAGTACCAAGCTACGCCCTTCTGTTCCAAAACCTGGGCGACCAGCTCGACCAACAAGGTTTTTGAATTCACTAACGCTAATGTCTTGATAACATTTCCTGTCTTTATCCCATCGCTGAAGACTCGGAACTAAAACTGTCTCAAAAGGTAAATTAACTCCCTCAGAGAGGGTAGATGTTGCCATAACGAGATGAACAATCTTTTCTTCAATCACCTCAACTAAAAGACGAGCCATGAGTCCTGGCATTTTGCCATGATGTACAACGACACCTTTGGTCAAGAGCTTATATTCGCGAGATTTCGTTGTGTAGTAGTCCTCGCATGATTGCAAACATTTTTGCCAAAGTTGTAGTTTTCTCGTATCTGTTGGTTCTTGAAAGAAAACTGGTTTTTGGGGAACATTAGACCAAGTATTATTAAGTAATTGCAGAAAGTCTTTAGCATAGTCGCCAATTTTCTGACTGATAGAGATGAGGACGGCACGCTGTTGTCCTTGAGCATCTGTTGCTGCAAGGTGCATAGCAGCCCAAAGAACATAGGGACGAACTGCTGTTGTAAAATTCCTTCCTTCAAAGCTGGGAGACAAGGGATACGCTGGGAATGGACTAGGAATATATGGACTATCAGCAGCCTCTGTACCGCGAAACTGTAGTGGGGCATTATCCAGCAAGTCGTAGCGAATTTCAAATCTTCTCCCTGGAAGGCATTCTAATCTCCCGATGAGTTGCCGCGTACTTTTATAAAAAGTTTTGATTGGGATGGCATCGTCCTGATGACTAATCCATCTGGCTAGTGCGCTCTCTGACTCGGCAGCAACGGCTGACAAGGCGATAATACGACATTGACCTTGCTGTAAATAACTGAATAACCTAGCAGACAAAGATTCTAATCTTAATGAGCGGCTTTCAGATTTCTGTAGCTGATCTTTTGTTCCCGTAAACTGAATAGTATGAGCCTCGTCAACTACAATTAGTTTCGTTCTTGGAATAAAGAAATTGCCGAGAAATTTCATTAATGCTTCCGCCTTTTCATAGGTGCAGATTAGAACTGTTTTCTCATCAGCGGTTAACCATGCGTCTGTCGGCCCCCAGTCTGTACCGCCATATAAACCCGTTACAGTGATTTGCTGATGAGGAAGTGCTGATCGCTTCAAAACACGCGATAGTTTAGCTTCTACTTCTGTTGCCAATGCACGGGAAGGGACTAAATAAATTACTAAGGGAGCTTGCAAAGAAGACTGCTCTGTATCTGAATGAGTGGGGAAAAGACTTTGCAAGATAGCCAATTCTGCAACTGTCGTCTTACCCGATCCTGTAGGTGTACAAAGTGCAAAAGATTCCTGTCTCGACAGTACCTCAATCCCACTAACTTGAGACGGCCATGCCATTGATCGCCCTGATCGAAAGCCATATCTTAAGTAACGTTCAAAAATAGCTCTTCCGTCTGCATTCATATCTTGAAGCAAGATGTTGAGATGCTGTCGCATACTGTTTGTAACATAAGTAGCTGCAACTTCAGCACAAAGTTTGGATAGAATCCAAGAGTAAGGATTGCGACCATGAATAACAACTTTACTCACAGCAGTAAGCTTGTCCAGTGCTTTCTTAATCCGTGATTCAACGCCCCATCGCATTACAGCATACAGCATACCTAACGCACTCACTGTTTCCCGAATAATTATTGTCTCTATTGAATGATCTTCTTGGATGTCTGACTGAGAAGAGTTTTGCATTTTTGGTATTGCTTGTGACCAGTATCTACTTATCAGATGCCATAGCTCAACAAAATCAGCTTTAAGTAAAGCAATCAGAATTCTAGACTCATTATTCAGACTATCTTCTTCGCGTAAAAGACCTAATGCTCTTGCAGGATACCCAGCTAATTGATAGCAAGCAGCAGAAAGTAATCGCGTCGATATTTCATTATTATCGATATTATTAGCTGGCAGCCATTCTAAAATCTCTCCAGCCCGCAGTACAGCTTTCTGCCATTGATTATCCTGCACCTGCCTTTTGATTGAAGCTGCTTCCAGAAGTCGCATTACATCATCAAGACGGCTGTTAGCTTCAGTTTGGCTCCACGTCGGTAAACCTGGTTGGTTCTCTCGGAGTCTTGTATGGTGGCTATAGAGTTTGGCTTGGGCGGGAGTTAATCCACTACCCGCTAGAGATTCAGCTAGCTGTGATGCTAGAGCAATAGTTTCCTCATCAGGTTGAATCACAGATCTTTCACTTGGTATCTGATCCATTAGGTCGATAGATTCTCTTGCATATTCAACCTTAAGCTTTACAGCGACCTTTTTCTTTTTTTCTTCTCCATTCTTCTCTTTTGCAGTGATGAAATGTCCAGCATTAAGGAAAGCCTGTTGAATGTTGGGAATTCTTTCTTGTACATCTCTAAACTTATCTACAAGACTTATACCAATGATAGCGGTACTATTATCAAAGGCTATTAAGTGGCAGTTTGCTTTAATGAATGCTTGATGTTTACGAGGAAGATAAAAGATAACTTTATCCCATAAAGTTGACAACTCCGTTTCGTTGAGAATACCTACAAAAGGTTGAGCTAAAACTTGATAGGCTTCCTCAATCAATCCATCCACATCATGCAAATGGATTTCTACAGCTTCCAATCGCCGCTTAGCTGTGTAATCTTGGTGAGGGGTGGAATTCGGAATTATTATCGTGCTTTCTCTAACTGGTGGTAAGCCACAAATGTATAAAACAAGATCGCACCTTTCATGTTCGGGATTTTTATGAGAAAAATATAGTTTACGAAGTGCATGTATCCATTTTTCTTCATCTGATCCTGGAGAGGCATAATCCTGAAGAATTTCAACCAATGAGAAGCAATCAACAGGAATTATTTTATTGTCACTCGATTTCTGATGAGCCTCTGCAATCAAATTGTTATTATGGTTAGCTGTACATTTCGCCTCACAAAACAAAATGCGGGTAATGTGTCCCCGAGCATTGCACTGGAATGCCAACATATCATCACCCAGTCGCCCAATAATAGTTGGAGCAGAACCACCTTCTTGTCTAACTTGTTCGAGTGCATGATAAGCCGTCTGGTGTAGACGAAAGGGAAATGCAAAAACCTGCCAATCTTCATCAAGTGGGTTAAAGTGTTCTGCGACGACTGCCGCCATGATTTCGCCGAAGTAACCCTTTAAGGTTTTTAACTCTAAATATCGGGGGAAATCATTAATGAATTTAGTATCAATACCTGACATTTCTTGTACATCAAGCAAGTCCAGTGATTGAGAAATTCCTGCAAGTTTTCTCAATTTATGTCTTGCATCTTCATGAGCTTGATAGACAAGTTTTTGCAGCTCTTGATGTATGACAGATCGGATAGCTAAATCTTCTTCTAATCGACGATGATAATATTTCTTGTCAGAAGACTTCTGGATTGTATTTACAAGCCATGTTGCCAGACTAGGGAGATGGGTAAGCTTTTTCACATTTTTTGCAACAGTTATAGAACAGGAGATTATCTAGGTATATTTTATATTAATTCCAACTTGGGAGAGTTAGGTTTCAGAGGTTCCTCAAGAGATGGAGTATCCTAAAAACATTTACAACGATCACTAAATGTGCCACAACCAGGAAGAAGATTAAGCCAAATAACAATTCCATCTAATCACCCAAACTTGTTCTCTAAACACTTCCCAAATACTCAATAATCTCATCACACAAATTGAATCCTCAACTCACAGGCTGCAATCACCTGTTTGACTACAACATCACTATATTTTCATTGAAAATAAAGTCTTCGTTACTGGATCACGATTAATTCATGATTGACCGTTATAGTTAATCTGCACAGCAACCCCAGAATTAATGCTAGATTAGCCCTGAATTTAGTGACAAACATGCGCCATCAATCTAATCGTCCTCAGTCTGCCACCAGCTTAAGTTCGTTAAATTTAAGACTTCCCTCATTTTCAGCCTTTGGTCTATCACGCTCTTGGCTCACTGTTGCCACCTTCAGCCTCTGCTTGGGTATTGTTCCTAGTTATAACCTCTTAGGCAGTGATGCAGCTATAGCTCAACCCTATCGCCCCCAAGTCATTACCAACTCCAAGCCCATCACCGATATTTTGTCCGACAGGGATATGCCCACTGGCGAAAAAGGCTTTGCGCGGGATTATACAGTGCAGTTAAAGTCTAATGAACGAGTCGAGATCACCGTTAGTTCTGAACAATTTGATACGGTGGTACGCCTCCTCGACAGCAAGGGCGATGAACTAATGGCGAATGATGATGCAGGTAAAGAAACCACTAACTCTCTGATTTATTACAAAGTAACTCGGTCAGGCAACTACACGGTGCGGGTAAATTCTTTTGGGGGCAGCAGTGGCGGACGCTTTACTTTGCGGGTGGAACGCTTGCGCCCTGTGACGGACTAGCTAACCCTCCGGCTAATTTGTCCTTAGTCACAGTCAGAACGGCTCCTGAAATATTGAAATATTTATCGTGACTGTACTACTGCTGCACTACGTAAGGACAGGAATCAAGCCCCTTAGGTCCTTGTCTGGTCTGGCAAGGGCTATAACTTTTATCGAAAAAATGGGTTTAAAACCCCGTTCTTCTAGGACGGCTTTATCTTAAAATAGACTAAATACCGCAGGGCATACGGAAATTCACGCTTGAGAAGCTAGTTGCGAGACTAGGTATCACTGAGTAAGACCATGCTAGGACAAGTCCTACAGGCGCTAGTGAGTCCAAGAATCCTCACGCCTTCAGGCTGAGGAGTGTCAAGGAGAGATTGGACTAATGCCGTAGTACTGTGTCAATCCCTTGGTAGAATAGCGGCTAAACGTTTTGATATACTTTCGTCATAATTTTAATAACTAAAACCCCTATGGAATTCCTCAGCAGCATCAATTTTGAGTTAATTTTTCAACTAACTTGCTTAGCTCTGATTGTCATTTCTGGACCGGTAATCATTTTCCTGTTGGCGGCTCGTGGCGGTGATATGTAGTCCTCCGCTACACCACACCACCCAGTTATAGCTTTTCATGGCTTTTTGCAGTTTACTTGACGGCCTGTTTGACCATGTAGATCCACCATGTAAATTGGCTATGTAAACCGAATTAGCATTACCAAATTGGCATTTAGTAAATTTAGTGAATATTTAGAAATACTTGATAAATATTTAACTCTGTGAACCCTTAACTAAGATTCAGCCCCATTGTCTGGCGATATGCCCAACAGTTGGCAACGAACTCTTGAAAAAATCCTTCACCCTGTAAGCCTTGGTACGTTTGTTGACAAAGGTTTTGCAGGGCTTTTGTTTGTGATGGGCTGATTTCAAGGGTTTTAGTTGGGGTCGAATCTGCTATGGTGGTCTGCTCTAGGTAAGCAATGAAACTCAAGGCAGCGACCCGACACACATAAGCTCCGACCATTCCCTGCACTGTGCCACCAATGGCATAGGTAACTGCATTACTTTTCAGGAAAGCCGTCAGACAGGCAGTAATGGCATTGGTGGCGATCTGCACACAGCCCGATTGCACCAAACTCTGCCCCAAAATCCCCCCAATTGCCTTAGCTTGACTGGTGGCTATGGGTTGACCATAAATTTGCCCCAGTTCCGCCAACATCTTGGTTTGAATTGCCGTACCACCAATCAAATCAATCGCCGGAATCGGATTAGCAAACAACGCCCCAGCGGTCAGCCATTGATAACGGGTAATTACTTTTTCGGCAACGATGCGATATTGCTGATGGAGTAAGGTTTGGTACTGGGTTTGCAGTTCGCGAATTTGTTGATCGAGGTTATCGCACCAAAGGT
>JBIKNH010000276.1:0-4306 GCA_044358815.1 Pseudanabaenaceae cyanobacterium
ACGCTTGAATGATTTTTTCGAGAGGGGTATCTAGGAGTGGTAAAACCACCTGAGTTTCGGGGTCCCCCAAACGACAGTTAAATTCCACGACCTTCGGCTCACCCTCTGGCGTGATCATCAACCCAGCATACAAACAACCGCGATAGTCAATGCCCCTAGCTCGCAATGCCGCCACCGCTGGCTCAAGGACCTTAGTTTGGACTTTTTCCATCAGGGCAGGGGTTGCCAAAGGAGCCGGAGAATAAGCCCCCATTCCCCCAGTGTTAGGACCTTCATCCCCATCTAGGAGGCGTTTGTGATCTTGAGCAGGCTGGAGGGGACGAACCGTTAGCCCATCGGTTACGGCTAAAACCGACAACTCCGAACCAACCATAAACTCTTCAATGACTACGGTTTCACCCGCTTGCCCAAACTGTCCACCAAATATCTGATCTAAAGCTGTCAGCGCCTCGGCAACGGTCATCGCCACCGTAACACCCTTGCCACTAGCTAACCCATCGGCTTTAACCACAATGGGTGCGCCTTTTTGTTGCACATAGGCTTTAGCTTGGTCACAATCTGTAAACGTAGCACTGGCAGCGGTGGGAATTCCCGCCTCAGCCATTAATTGCTTTGCCCAAGCTTTACTAGATTCAATTTGCGCCCCCTCTTTAGTAGGACCAAAAATCGGTGAGTCTGCCTCTTGAAAAAAATCCACAATGCCTAAAGCTAAGGGTAACTCGGGACCCACTACGGTAAAAGCTACTCCTTGCACCTGAGCAAACCGCAACATCCCCTGAAAATCATCAATACTCAGGGATACATTACGACACTGAGCCATGCTTGCTGTACCGGCATTACCCGGAATACAAAAAACTTGGGTGACTTCAGGTGACTGTAATAATTTCCAAACTAGGGCGTGCTCTCTGCCGCCGCTACCAATAACTAAAGCTTTCAACTTACACCTGTTATTAGGACGGATCAAAACTGTGACGATCTCCAACCCTATTTCGCGATACACGTATAGGGTGATTTTCTCAGCAACACCACCTGATGGTTCGATTACACACTGAGCTTTGTAACGACATCGAGCGCCCCTCGACACCGAGAAAGTCAATACTTTCCAAGTCTTAAGTCCTCTACAAGAAAGAAACTTTAGATTATTTAGTCGCTGCAACTTTTACACACAAAAACTCAAAAAATTCATCATTTACAGTGATGTTTCTATTAGCATTTCTGTTGTAAAACCCCATAATCTGCTGCTACTAAGGCTCCATGTTCCCTAGCATCTCCAGCCTGACTGACAAAATAATCGGTTGTGGTTGGTCAGTATGATGGTTGAGTTGTGTCTATCGGTAGGGCATTGTTGCAGGAACGTGCTCTGAGAGCTAAGCCACTGACGGACATACTCTAGACCCATTGCTCAGAATCACACCAAAAGAGCGGAAAAACTTTGCTAATGAACTAATAATCACTGACCACCTGGATAATTATACCGAAAAATTAAGCTATACCTTAATTTGCTCTAACTTCGTGGCTAAAATCAGCTTTCTTGACAAATCTGAAGGGACCAGCCACTGATCCCCACACATGTTCGTCGGTGGTTTTATCATAACCGCGATCTAAACTCTTAAATTCATGGGCGCTGACCTGCCACTCACTGTGCAAATAGGTGTCAATGCCTTTGCGCACCACACTACATTTCTTGCCTGGTTCGATAACTCCATGAAATACACCATCAGCGCTCCGAGTCACCCATTGAGCACAGCCCTCTAGATGACTGATGTTTTCAGAGGTAATTTCACTGAGTTTGTCAGGGTTACGGGATGCACCAAAAAATGCTTCGGGATTTTTGAGGTGATAGTTGTCTACCTGAATCCTGCCATCGGTACACAACAGATGCAAAATGGCGGTGCGATAGGGCATGTGTAACTCAAAATCATAGGCTTGCTCGGAGTATAACCACAGTCCCTCATTGGTGATGGGGTTGGGCAAAGGACGGATTCCCACGCGAATATGGGCAAAAAATGGTGGGTTTTCAATGGCTTGCTCCCAGTTGCTGTGATCGCCAGCAAGCCATTGTCCTAGGGTTTGCAGGTCTGTGGTGGTTAAGCTGGTGGCATAGTTTGACATTATTCTGTTTTTTGAACTCTAGTTTTTTGATCTCTTTTTGAACTTTATTTCCTAGCTGGATTTTCTAGCTGGGGCTTAATACTTGTGTGCAATCTATGTATTCTAGGGGAATTTGTTGGGAAAATATGGCAGATTTTATTAAAAATAAAAGTATGTGTACCAGTGGGTCTGTTTTTTGATTCACAGGATGTCTGTTGAATCATGCATATAGGGACGAAAATCATGTATGCATTAATAAGCGCAACCACAAACTCAACTTTGATTGAATATTGAGTCAATATCTATCCAAGATGTTGGGTTTTGACTGCGGTCTGTAATTACAAAGATCATCATTTTTTTACTTTGTGTTAGTGCCAATCTAATATCAAATCAATGTCAAATTAAGGTGTACTAGCGACGCTAGACTAGTTATTACTAATTGCAATTGATTAAGTTATTCAATATATAATCCTAGACGAGGGAGAGCCATACCCTAAAACAATTTCCTACTCCTAAGATATTAAAAAATTACGGTCTTATGATCAATATTTGATTGTCAGTATTTGATTATAAGTATTTGATTGTGTTTGATGATAGTTCGTGATGTTATGAGTTTGACCTGACCTTAAGCTTTAGCAGGTGACGCAATACTTGACTGCAATATCTCACACAGAGATGAAAAATAGAATCTAGATAGACTGATCTATCATAGCTCTTTTAATAATCAATAATGAAATGATCATTTTGGAGCTTAAGACATCTTAGGTTTGCCAATCTGAGCCGCACGATCCGCAAACCGTGATGTTATGTCCGTCAACTTGGTAGGTTGGGGCTTCAGGTGCAATGCTGCAACATACAAAGGTAACACCTGCTCAATGGTGAAGTTTTCTTCGAGATAGTGACGGGCATTACAACCAAACTGATTTGTAATGTCATGGTGCTGAGCCAAATTCAAAATAAATTCTGCCAAGCCTACCGCGTCACCATTCTCAAAAGACTTGCCACATTGTCCATCTAATAGCATTTGTTCTAGATAATTCCCAGGGGGACAGATTGCGGCAATGGGTCGTCCCGCAGCCAACATGCCATAGACCTTAGATGGTGCTACTACATCGTCTACGTTTTCCCTGACACTAACCAAAGATAAATCACAGGCGGTCAAAGAAAATGGCAGCACTTCCCGCTCTTGGTAAGGCAACTGCAAGACATTTGGCAACTTGCCCGCTTCCTTGAGGTGACGGATTCGAGTTGAACCCACGCCATTACCAATGAAGACAAACTTGATATGGGGCTGGTTTTGTAATAGTTCAGCGCATTGAATCAGGGTGTCAGCATCATGACAACGCCCTAGATTCCCTGAATACAGCACGACAAAAGGATTAACTAAATCATGCTTTTGCGCAAACCAGTTCTCTGATTTGGCTATGGGCTGGATTTCATCAGGATTGCTCCAGCTAGGAATCACATGAATTTTAGATTTGATCTCATCGGCGATTTTGGGATGGCTGTTGATCAGCAGATCGCGCATGGGTTCACTCAAAACAATCAGAGAGGTCGCCCGATGCCACACCAGTTCGTTTGCAAAATGCCACAGTTTGACAATCCAGTGATTGGGTTTGACGACTCCCAAACGGACCGCCACATCAGGATACACATCGTAAACAATGCAACTATACTGATGACCCAATAAAAAATTATAAATCCATCCAATTAAGCCCAGAAAAGGCGGTGCAGAGGTTAAGAGCAAATGCTTTCCCCTCAGAGAAGTGTGGCGCAATTTAACCAGACATCTGAGCCAGAACGTTAAACTACTAACCAACTTGCTCCGGATGCGTTTAGGAATTGCTGCCGCAGAGCCAGAGCGACGCACCCGCACTCCTTGCATTTCCTCATGACGTGGGGCATTGTGTTCCCTAAAGGCATAGCCGGGCATTTCGGTGTAAACGTCCACTGAATGACCTTCATTAACCAGTGCCGAGGCAAGATCATGAATGAACTGACCCGTAGCAGCATAATCTGGTGGATAAAACTGGGTAACAATGCTGATGCTGGGTTTTTTTAACATTAGAAACTCTCCCTAGTAATGTGGTAGTTGAGTCGTATTGATTTCCTAGCAACCACTTCTACAGGTGAAACACAGTTAGAACGAATCAAACAAGATGAATTAAGGCAATAGATGGAATGTCGGGGATTGATCCATTCAATAAAAAAAGCC
>JBIKNH010000104.1:0-14747 GCA_044358815.1 Pseudanabaenaceae cyanobacterium
CACTAAACTTTTGGTCACATGAACAGTAAACAGAGACGAGTGGCTGTTAAAGACAAGGGTGGGTAATATTATCTAGCCACTACAACATATTATTACCCCTAATTAATCATTATGCCCCATGATGAGAGTTTACGGGAAATAGCTAATTAGGTTTGTTGCGATTGTTTGCAATTGATTTTATTAGTTTTTGTTAGTTCTTATTAGTTTTTATTTGGCTGGTTTGTTTGACTAGTTTATCTGACTCGTTTATTTGGCTGGGGGTTCTTTGGGGCAACGGCGCATCAAGTCACGCCATAAAGTGCCCTAAAAGTGCCATAATCTGAGGCATTGTTTATCCTGCTATTGGGCACTTGCTAATTTGTTATGGTGTTGTGGCAATCCGTCGGCTCGTTTGAAGATATTGTCTATGAGAAAGCAGAAGGCATCGCAAAGGTCACGATTAATCGCCCTGAGGTGCGGAATGCTTTTCGTCCCCAGACCGTTGACGAGATGCTGACGGCGTTCCATGATGCTTGGCATGACACCTCCATCGGCGTGGTATTGCTGACGGGGGCAGGACCAGCGGCAGATGGTAAATATGCTTTTTGTGCTGGCGGGGATCAGAAAATTCGTGCCGATGCGGGTTATATAGATGCCCAAGGGGTGCCTCGGCTCAATGTCTTGGAATTACAGCGGATGATTCGCTCCATGCCTAAGCCAGTGATTGCCCTGGTGGCGGGGTATGCCATTGGGGGCGGTCATGTTTTGCATTTGGTGTGTGATCTGACCTTAGCCGCTGATAATGCTATTTTTGGACAAACGGGACCGAAGGTAGGTAGCTTTGATGGTGGGTTTGGCGCATCTTACCTAGCGCGAATTGTGGGGCAAAAGAAAGCGCGGGAAATTTGGTACTTGTGCCGCCAATATAATGCCCAAGAAGCTTTGGATATGGGACTAATCAATAAAATTGTGCCCCTAGATCAGTTGGAAGCCGAGGGGATCGCTTGGGCGCAGGAAATTCTCGATAAAAGTCCCTTGGCAATTCGCTGTTTGAAAGCTGCTCTAAATGCCGATTGTGATGGACAGGCAGGTTTGCAGGAATTAGCTGGCAATGCGACGCTGTTGTTTTACATGACGGAAGAAGCCCAAGAAGGTAAGCAGGCATTTTTAGAAAAGCGCCCGCCTAACTTCCGCCAATATCCCAAACTTCCTTAATCAATCTTCCTTATTGGTAGAGTATTGGTACAGCAACCAGTAAAAGACTAATCTCCTTGCCGTTCCCGCTCGGCTTGGAGGCGCTCTTGCAGTTGTTGCACATAGTTGGTATAAACCAAACCTTGGCGAAAATCTTCATCGTCAAGGATTTTCTGGTGGAAACTAATCGTAGTGGGAACCCCTGTAATGGCACATTCCCGTAAAGCACGCTTCATCCGCAGAATCGCCGTGGGACGATCTTCACCCCAGACGATCAATTTGCCGATCAGAGAATCGTAATAGGGGGGGATTTCGTAGTCGGTGTAAACGTGGGAGTCCATCCGCACCCCAGGACCGCCAGGGGGTAAATAACCGCTGATCCGTCCGGGATTGGGACGGAAATTATGATCGGGATCTTCGGCATTAATCCGGCATTCAATGGAATGTCCCCGCAGTTGGATCTCGTCTTGGGTAAACCGCAGTTTATCCCCCTGGGCAACCCGCAACTGTTCAGCGATCAGGTCGATCCCTGTAATCATTTCGGTGACGGGATGCTCTACCTGAATGCGGGTGTTCATTTCCATAAAGTAGAAATTCCCGAATTTATCAAGCAGAAATTCCACTGTGCCGACCCCTACATAGTCAATGGCTTTTGCTGCTAAAACCGCCGCATGTCCCATTTTGGTGCGGATTTCTGGGGTGACTGCCGCGCTAGGAGCTTCTTCTAATAACTTTTGATGACGACGTTGGATCGAGCAATCCCGTTCGCCGAGATAAACCACATTGCCATACTGGTCTGCCAAAATCTGGATCTCAATGTGGCGCGGTGCAACGATAGCTTTTTCTAGATACACCCCGCCGTTACCAAAGGCGGCTTCGGCTTCCCCTTGGGCGGCGCGGAGCAATCGGACTAAATCCTCGGGCTGTTGTACCAGACGCATCCCCCGTCCCCCACCCCCAGCAGTGGCTTTAATCATAATGGGATAGCCGATTTCGTTGGCAATTTCAATGGCTTGATCTTCGTCTTGAATTAGTCCATTACTACCAGGGATCGTGGGCACACCAGCGGCTTGCATGGTTTTTTTGGCGGTGGACTTGTCCCCCATTGACAAAATTGCCAACGGACTTGGACCGACAAATAGCAAATTATGATCGGCGCAAATTTCGGCAAATCGAGCATTTTCCGCTAAGAAACCGTAACCCGGGTGAATTGCTGTGGCGTTGTGGGTCAGGGCAGCGGCGATGATATTAGGAATATTTAAATAACTCTTGTTACTGGGCGAATCACCAATACAAACCGCTTCATGGGCTAGTTGCACATGGAGAGAGTTGCGATCCACCGTTGAATAAACTGCGACTGTGGGGATACTCAGTTCTTCGCAGGTGCGGATGATACGCAGTGCAATCTCACCACGATTGGCAATCAAAAGTTTGGTGATCGGAGCCATCGTTATTTGTTAAGGATTAAGTGGAGTTTTTAATTAGGGTGCTTGGTTCATTATCAGGCATTGTGGACCCATGACATCTATGAATCACTCTTATGATCACCCCAGGGTCGAGACAATAGCTCTCATCCCCTAACCCCTTCTCCCAAAGTTCTTTTCAATTTCTTTTTAAAGCGGGTAACGGGAATCGAACCCGTGACTGGTGCTTGGGAAGCACTGATTTTACCACTAAACTATACCCGCAGTTCAGGAAATGACATTGTAACAGTTTTTGGGCTAAAAGCCAAGATCTAACCTCAATAAAAAATCCTTGGTGCCACAGATCACAAACATACCCCGTTGATCTTGCGGTCTGTAGAAGAAACCCACCTGAGGGAGAAATCTTTTGGTTTAGACTGATCAGGTTACGATCAGCCATTGATTAGCCCCATTAGACGATCCATAGAGATCATTCTGCATCCATGAGCCTTGAAACTTTTTTGTTACAGTTAGTTACCCTATGTCTGAGCGTGGGTGGTCAATTTTGCTTGAAGGCAGGGGCGCAGGCTCTTGGACGGATTGGTAGCGGCAATTTGTGGACTAAGCTCTGGGAAATGGCAACGCAACCGTTTTTAATTGGCGGGATTGCTTTGTATGGTATTTCTGCCCTGGGATACATTGTGGTTTTGTCTAGGGCAAAGCTCAGTGTAGCTGCGCCACTGATTGGCATTAGTTATGTGTTTATCGCCATTGGTGGCAATCTGTTGTTTAAAGAAGAAATCTCCAGCCTTAGAATGACGGGGATCATCATCATTATGACTGGGGTGGTCTGTGTGCTGATGGGCGGCGATAAGTAACAGGGGCTAATTATAGTTGTTTCAGTTAAGAATGGCACAACAAAGGAGATAGACCAACGGACAAGATGTCCATTCCACGTTTCTTTATAACTCGTAGGTCAGACATCTTGTCTGACAATGCCCCCAAATAACGGCACCTTCTTAATTTGATTGACTATAGTAATAATTAGTAATTACGAATTGTCAATTACCAACCATTAAGTAGTTTGATCAATTACTTCTTCGTGGCTTGCCAAGTCCCATCCCAACGGCGATGACCTTTGATTTCTTCCCCCTGTCCACTAGTGCCAGACATCTCTTGGCAATTTGGACTAAAAAATAAAATCCCTTTGCCTTGGGTGGTTTTAGATGGCGTGTTTGCCTTGGCATCGTCAGATTTAGCGGTTTCTTGCCAAGTGAAACTCATGACGTTTTGGTCCATCGTGCCGGTGATTTGTCCGGTGACATTACCCTGCACTGAGTTAGCATACTGATATTTACCGATCATGGTATCAGTGCCATTGCCAGCGGGCTGTAACTGTAACAAACCTACTCCCGTTTGCCACGAGCCAATAACGCGGGATTGACAGGTTTGGGTAGCTCCGGTAATTACTCTAGGCGTGGTGATAAATACATAGCCAATGCCAACGCCGACTACCATAGCCAAACCAGAAAAGCCCAGCACTAACAGAGAAGAGTGATCACGGCAAAACCCTAAAATCTGAGACAGTTTCCCTGATGGTTGGGGCACAGTGTCGGGTACGTCATCATCTGTGGCGACTCGGTTAGCAACGGGAAGGGTAATACTGCCAGTGATGGTACCTAAATCAGGGTTTGCCGTAGTGGTGCTGGTTCCATTTGGTGCAGTCACTGGCTCTGCAACTGACGGACCTGTAACTACTGCCCGATGGTGGGTCATGGTTTGCCCCTCGGCAGCAGTGAGGGATGATCCTTCCAGGGACAGTTCATCTAGGGATGTCTGACCTGAAGTAGAAGAAGATTTGTCCATCACAGGGATGGCAAGGACAATTCTTTTGTACCAACCAGACCACAATCTTTGCATACCACTACAGTTAGGAACAAAACTTCTAAGATTTACATTATGGCTAATACTCTCGTAGCCTAATTTCGATTGTTACATGACCACCCTCTAATATTGGGGGTTTATCTATTAATTCTTTACATTTGTTATGGTTAATTTTACCGACGGTGAATTACTTCAGGATCAGCCCCAACCCCAAGAAATTCAGTCTTTGTTTAATCGCATTGCGCCAATTTATGACAATCTAAATGACTGGCTGAGTCTTGGGCAACATCACGTATGGAAGAAAATGGCACTGGCATGGGCTGATCCCCGCCCTGGTGAGCAGTGGTTAGATCTGTGTTGTGGCACGGGGGATCTAACGATGCTGCTAGCGAAACGTTTAGCCGCAGGTTCTCGACGGGATCAGGGTGGGGCTGAGAGTCGGGTGTTTGGGGTGGATTTTGCCAAGGATTTGCTGGATCAAGGGCAGCGGCGCAGTCAGGAAATCTTAACCAAAGCAACGGCGGCGCTGATTACTTGGCAACAGGGGGACGCGCTGAATTTAGAACTTGCGGCGGCTACCCTAGATGGGGTAACTATTGCCTATGGATTGCGGAATGTGGTGGATATTCCCCGTTGTTTAGGGGAACTGCATCGGGTACTCAAACCCAATGGTAAAGCGGTGATTTTGGATTTTCATCGTCCGACGGATGACTTGATGGCGGCATTTCAGCGCTTGTACTTGGGGAAAATCGTAGTACCTTTGGCGGAACGATTTGGTTGTCCAGCGGAATATGCTTATATTCAGGGAAGTTTAGATCGGTTTCCCATCGGACCAGAACAGGTGCGCCTCAGTGTGGCAGCAGGGTTTAGCCAAGCAACCCATTACCCTATTGCTGGTGGGATGATGGGAGTTTTAGTATTGGTGAAATAGATGTTGTTGAAGTAAATTTAACTAAGTAAATTCTGCCTGTTGGCAAACCGTGACATGGGAGATGCTTCCTGTTTAAACCTCAGTGTATGGAAAACTCGTGTTAAAAGTTGAACAAATTTGTAAATCCTACGGTCGGCGGTCGGTCTTAACTGATCTTAGTTTTGAGATCAAAGCCGGTGAGGTATATGGTTTATTGGGTCCTAATGGTGCGGGGAAAACCACTACGATCAGTATTCTGGGCGGTTTGGTGCAACCGGATCAGGGCAGGGTTTATTTAGCGAACCATCGGTTAGGTTATCCAGATAAATATTTGATTGGCATCGCCCCCCAAGACAATATTGTTTATCAGCATTTGACCTGTGCGGAAAATCTGCGTTTTTTTGCGCAACTTTATGGACTACGGGGGCGGCACTGTCGGCAACGGGTCGAGGCTTGTTTGGAAGCGGTGGGCTTGAAGGATCGCGGTGGTTCTTTGGCGGAAACCCTCAGCGGTGGGATGCAGCGACGGCTTAGTATGGCAATTGCCCTGATTCATGAACCGATTTTAGTGGTATTAGACGAACCAACGACGGGATTAGATATTGAAACTAGATATGAAATTTGGGAACTAATTCGCAATCTACGCCGCCAAGATATTGCGATTTTATTGACTACCCATTTACTAGATGAAGCAGAACGGCTCTGTCAAAGGATTGGCATTTTGAAGGAAGGACGTTTAATTGCAGAAGGTAGTTTAGAAGATTTACGGGTTCATGTGCCAGCAAAGGAAATCGTGACTTTATCTACTTCAGATGAGAGTGCTGTGATTACCAGAGCCGAAAAGTTAGGTTTTGCCTATCGCCATTATGGAAAGGAGTTAGCGTTGTGGCTGCCTCGAATTATGGAACTCAAAGAGATTATTCATTGTTTCGATGGCTTAGAGATTGAGTCAATTACGCGCCAACCAGTACGATTAGAACATATCTATGTGGAATTAACCCAGCAAAAACAAGATTTAGAATTATCTGAGAAGGTCATAGAACCTATATCGGTTTAAATTAACTAGATTGCTATTCTAGATTATGCTTCCAAATTATTTTTCTAATTAGAGAATTGAAAGGGAAAGATAAAGATTTTAATTCCCTAAATGAGTACGTTAATGAGTACGTTAATGTAACCAAAATAATCGCAATTTATACGTTATAGGATTACATAATTAAGAAAACATGAGTAAATCATCGTTTATGCCACCCTTGATTTAAAAATATAGGGAATCCTGCTTAAGTTTTTCTGGAGATTGACGGTCTATGACTATGTACCAGGTGCGTTTGGTTGGTGAAGCTCAGGGCTTAGATACAACGATTGAGGTGGACGAAGACGAATTTATTTTGGATGTAGCCGAAGCAGAAGGAATTAAGTTGCCGTTTAGCTGTCGTGCTGGTACTTGTTCCACTTGCACGGGACGGGTGATTGAAGGGGATGTACAGGAATCGGGCGGTAGTCCTGATATGTTCTTTAATAAAGGACAGCGGGCGGCAGGGTTCCGTTTGTTGTGTATTGGTTCCCCTAAATCTGACTGTACGGTACTGATTCACCAAGAGCCAAAAATCAAAGATTTCTAGATTTGCTTCGTTGAACCTACAGATACTTGCAAGCCTAGCTCATACACATAATTACACATAATTGAATCGAAACAGAGTAGGAACTTTCTTATTCTGTTTTTTTATGTTTTGCTGTTCCGTTTAGGCTCCGCGCACCCAGCCGTTGATGGTAAATCGACTATCCACAAATTTCCGACTAGGGCAGGTAATCGGTAATACCTCATGCATAAAATAACTGGGAAAGAAAACGATACTATTATTACGGGGTTGGATCGTATGGGAAGAATGTGCCGCCATCATAATGTTATTTTCCATTGCGCCATCATGTAGTACCAACTCCCCACCAGTAAAGCCTTTTGGCTCGCGATGGAAGTAATATACATAGGTTAAAATCCGATTCACCGTGTCAGGGCTGCCATTGTCATTATGGAGCTTGTAAAAATGTCCGTCGTTATGGGCGGTAAGTTGAGCCTCTATACCTAGGGGAATAAACGAGCGGATTTTCAGTTGTTGACAAACGGATTCAATTTGTGCTGACAGCTTAGTTTTGATGAGAGATTCAAATTCAGGAAATTGATAGAGTACCTGAGAGCGGCGATAGTTTTCGTCACCATTAGTATTGATACTGCCCATGAAGTTGGACTCTTGGGCGATGGTATAACGGAATAAGTCACGCAACTGTTGCCAAGAGAGAAATTCATCAATTTGCAAGAATGGAACAGGAATGATTTCGCTGGGGGACTGAGCGAAGGCATTAGTTTCTGTAAATAAAACTGGAGCGATAGTATTGGGAAGAGATGGAGATGATGATGCAATTGTTGGACTGGGTTGGGTGCTCGGTTGCGGTGCTATTGGGGATGGTGCAGCGATGTAGTTAGTCGCAGGATAGTGAATTAGTTCAAATGTGGGTGTGACATATTGCGATTTGCTGGATGAAGAACTAGCAGATGATGAATTTGATAATGAATTTACGGTATTTGCGGTAGCAATGGTTTTACGAGGGACGATTTGCCAAAATATTACAGGTTCACCGCTATGATGGGGAAGGTTTGGCGAAAGTTCGATAATTAGCTGGCAATAGAAATTACGCCAAGGGAATGTATAAACTGGTTCCAGATGATTATTTTGTCCAGAATAGTTTATTCGATTTTGTTGTGCTTCGGTAATAATCTTTTGAAGAGAATGCAGCGGTAAATTTAGCACCATCGCTAGCTCATGGGTGGTGAGCCAATGCCCTTGATGGGCAATATGCTGCACCATTTGCAATTGTTCCATGAGTAGCTCTAGATGCTCTAGGGCTTCACTTTCAGGCAATCTCGGTGTACCAAGATCAGATGCTCCTAATTCGTAATCAGCTTCAGATTCCCAGTTGTTAGACTCTAAATTAGATTCCCAATTAGATACTAAGTTAGATCCTGAATTATAAGATTCTGAATTAGGGGTCATGATGATTTACCTTGCTTGCTTGTCTTATTTACTTCTTTGGTGTTTATAGGTTAGGTGATTTAGGAATGATTGCTCGATAATCACTTTATCGATAACTATTTCGTTTGCCCTAAGGAATAGTTTACCCCATAACTCCAAATTAATAACTTCAGCCAAAGACGCGGGTTTTGTGGTTCCAACCAAGTTTGGGTAGAACGGAGCCATTGCGGTAACCATTGCCCAGCGAGAGTTTGCACCAGTGAAGCACGGGTAAAAGCGAAGTAACTCAGCAGCCACCGCAACATATCTTTAGTGCCTGCCATTTCCCAAATCCAAACTACTAAGAGAGGATTCTTAATGGCGGCAATAATGGCTAGACGATTGAACATCCACCAAGTGAGTTTGTCTTTGATAAATCGATCTGCCACTGGTTCCGGTTGTTCTGCTAAAACACCGAAGAAAGTATTCAACATGGAGTTAATTCGCTCTGGGGGCAGATGTTTACCTGTGGGAACCATCATTCCCTTAGAGAATAGCCATGTGACAGCGACGTTACTCTGATAGGCGTTGATTTGGTTTAAATCAGTGGCTTTGAGTAAATCATGTTTGAGAGCGGTATCAAGAATTGTGGTTAAACGAGGCAAATTGCGAACTAGAGAACCAAATCCGGTAAAGACTAGGGGGGATTGTAATGCAGCGGCATCACCAATGGCGAGAATCCGGTCAAAGGCGCACTGGCGCGAGGTTTCACCTAGGCTATACTGTCCGGTGATATAGCCGAATGTGGGCTTTTTCCATTTTAATTGTTGAACGTCACAGCGCCGATATTCCGGTAAAATGGTAAAAAAGTCTTCGTACATATCCAACAAAGAACCAGGATTTTCAGGGTGAATTTGGTGGTAATGGAACAGATAGATCGCCACTTCGTCGCCTTCCCCAGGGAATAGTTCCCAAATTAATTGCCGCCCTCTGGAAATATCACCATGAGTAAAAAGTACATCGCCATAACGTTGATCCCACACCCCCCGATCAAATCCTTCCACCACTGCACCGACCGTAGGACAGACACTATCAAAAGCTTGTCCACCATTGATTTGCTGAGCAATTCGAGAAGCGGAACCCATTGCGTCAATGATTAATCTGCCAGTGATGACTCGTTCTGTTTGGGTTGGTAAATGGTTTCCATAAACCGTAACGCGGTCAGGATCTACGACGACTTTTTGGAATTCCGTTTCATCTAGGATGGTTGCGCCATATTCCGCTAGTTTTGCGCCACAGACTTCCAAAATGCGGCTGGTGTTAATTGCAATATTTAGGACTGTGGGGGTGCGTAGCACGGCAGATTTAAGGTGGGGCGGATTGTTGCCGTCAAAGAATTTATTGAACCCGTCGGCATATTCAGCAGTGATCATGCTGGCAAATTCTGCTTCTGTGAATAAGCCAAAGTCAATCAGGTTCTGGAATTCTTTCCGTGAAATATTCCATTCCCGATTCATGCGCCCAAAGGGAATGCGTTCCACAACACAAACCCGATAGCCGAGTTTTGCCATCATGGCGGCGTGAATCGCTCCTAGTGCGCCACCAAGATAGATAATGTCATATTCTGGTTTGGATTCTGTTTGCGCTGCTTGAGTAATATCAATTGTGGCAGCATCGAAGACAACTTGGGCTGGGGCTTGGGGATTTTTGACGTTTTCACGCCAGCGTTTTTCCCACCAGTAGGCGCGTTGTAGGTCATAAGCACCGTTGGGCATTTGCTGAAAGTATTGCACCGTCAGGGGATAGATGTCAGCTAAGGCGGTGAAAATATCATTCCCTTCTAGTTCCGGTAATTGGGGATAATGATATGGGAAGGCGTTACGAATTGCAGCGGTAAGATCTTGAATAAATTTCGCTTCGTCAGCGGGGGGATTTTCTGTCCAACGGAAGGCTTTGAGATAGGTGGTGCGCTGCAATGTCCAAACAAATACCGATACCTGCCCCGTTGTTTGCCCTGCGATTGGATTTGCGATTGGATTGTGGCTGTGGTTTTCCCAGAGGATGCCGTGGGCGGTGGCTTGGGTTTGACCTAATGGCGCGGCATAGGTCTGTTGGAGCCATGTTTTAACCGCTGTGACCGCAGGGGTGGGGATTTCCAGATATAGGAGTTGATACATAGGACAGGCAATTCAAGGGTTCTAGGAACTTTATAGGAACTTTAACATTAGTCGCAGCTAATCTCTAAGGAATTTTATCACGTTAGTCTGTCATGTTGGTTTGTCATGGGGTCGTCAAATTATGTAGATGCTTGATATAGGGGGCATACAGAGAGGGGGCATATAGAGGCTACACCGTCCCTATGATATAATTCCTGAAAGTATGCCCTAACCGAAACTATGGTTACTACTGGTTCTTCATCATCATTAATCATTTTGGAAAACGGTGATCGTCTCAGTCGTGACGAGTTTGAACGGCGTTACACAGCATCTCAAATCAAAAAAGCGGAATTAATCGAAGGAATTGTATACGTGGCTGCTCCACTGCGTTTTGTGCCTCACGGTAAACCTCACAGTAATATTGTGACTTGGTTGGGAACATATCAAGCGCTGGTAGCTGGTTCCGGTATGGAGTTAGAGGTGGGCATTGAGCCGACGGTGCGCCTGGATTCTGATAATGAACCCCAGCCTGATGTGGTGCTGTTCCGAATTGGTGGTAATGCAGTGATCGATGCTGATGGTTATATCGCCGGTGCGCCAGAATTGATTGCTGAAATTGCTGCTAGCACTGCTTCCTATGACCTCCATACCAAAAAACGGATTTACGAAAAGAATGGCGTAAAAGAATACATTGTCTGGCGAACTCTGGATCAGCAAATTGATTGGTTTATGTTAGAAAATGGAGCATATTGTCAAGTAGAACCTGATGCCTTGGGAATGATCCGCAGTCGTGAATTTACAGGGTTATGGCTTGATGTGGCGGGAATGTTGCGGCATGATATGGCGGCGGTTTTGCGGGTTTTACAGATGGGGGTGGATAGCTGTATGTAAGAGCGTATTTGAGAAGTTTTGATCCCCCTAAATCCCCCTTAGAATAATTTAGAAACAGAAGAAAAATCAAATAAAGAGAGAGCTTTGGATTTAGTGAATAGTTCAAGGCTTCCTTTTTTGGGAAATATATTCTCAGAAACACTGGTTTGTTTGATATTTCCTTGAATGTTTTTTGTGCTTCTATTATATCTTGATTGTATTTTTATCGGAGAGATTCTAAGCTGGACGATACCACATTTATATTATATCTTATTAGGTTGATTCTATTAAATTTATGGCATAATCAAATCAGTGATTCTCTCGTTTTGATTTAATAAACAGATTAAATTAAATAAATAATTTACACCAGCGGTCATCATGGGTTGGAATGTAGGACAAAAGCTCTATCGTGATCAAAACCTGATCGATATGTTCGGTAATAGACTGGGCAATATTGGTCAGGCATTGTTTGGTGACTGCTATGTATTGGAGCAAGATCTCTATGGGGGCGCATGGAGTGAGACTTGGTTGGCGAGTCGGCAAAAACAGCGCTATGTAATTAAAACTCTCAAGCATACGACTTTTAATCATCCCGAAAGTGCGGAGATTTTGGCTCAGCATTTACGCTATTTCAATGATGAGGCGAAGGCTTTAGCCAATTGTCGCCATGATCATATTGTGCAGATTGTCGAAAGATTGCTATTGCCCCAAGAAAATAATCGCCCTTGTTTGATCTTGGAATATGTGGCTGGTCAGACTTTAGCGGATTGGGTGAGGGAACAGCGGCAATTACCAATTTTAGAAGCAGTGAAGTATGCGGAACAGATTGGTAACGCCCTAATAGAAATGCATCGCCAAGGTTATCTGCACCATGATGTTAAGCCAAAAAATATCATGATTCGAGATTTGTCCACCACAGCGGCGCGATGTGAAGCGGTGTTGATTGACTTTGGGGTAGCGCGGCAGTTCATTCCTGATATGGTGCGTTCCTATACGTTTACCCCTGGTTCCCCTGGGTTCTGTGCCCCAGAGTTAGAAATGGCGCGGTTAGAATGGCATAAACAAACTTTACTGAATCCGAATCAACCATTTAGGCTTAATATCGAACAATCGGAAAAGCTTGATGTGTATAGTTTAGCGGCGACTTTCTCCTATATGGTGACGGGCAAAGATCCCCGTAATGTGTTGGTGGAAATGCCAGACTATATTCCGCCGCATATTCAAGCAGCAATTAAGGCAGGGATGGCAACAGATCCTGCTAAGCGTCCGGCAACGGTGGGGGAGTGGCTGGTGATGTTACCGCTGACTTTTAGAGATGTCTATCGCATTCAAGGGAATGTTGTGGAATATGACATCAATGATCCCCGTCAGGGAACCTACAATTTAGGGAATAGGAAGGTAAATCAGCCTAAACCCACTATACCCATTGTTACTAAAGAAGTTACTCCAAAAGAATCACCTAAACCCACTAGACCAGTTTCTCCTAAGGAAGTTACTCTAATTCCTCAAGAGGGCATCACAACAAACTCACCTAAACCCAATGCCCCAGTCCCCCTCAAGTCCGCCAAAAACATCGACTACCGCGAACTAGAACAACTGCTGAAAACCAAGCAATGGTACGAGGCAGATCAACTGACCTATCGCTTGATGCTGAAGGCTTCTGGACGGGAAGAACAAGGCGGGCTCGACTTTGATAGTGTTAAAAATTTCCCCTGTGCAGATTTACGGACGATTGACCAGCTATGGGTGCATCACAGCGATGGACTCTATGGTTTCAGCGTCCAGAAGCAGATTTACGTCGAATGTGGTGGTAAGCTGGATTTTAGTTATCCAAGTAATGAGACTTGGGAAAAATTTTGCAATCGCACCGCGTGGAAAAGCGAGGGTAAATGGGTGAACTATCCCCAACAATTTTTTAATTTTATGAATGTGAAGGGACACCTCCCCATCGCGAGTGTAATTGTGTTAAAAGAAAAAAAAATCTTTTCTCGCATCAAGACTTGTGAAGTGTAACCCATTAAGCGCTTTACACTTCTATTAAGTTTTGTAAACCGCCAGTTAGCTACGACATAATGCGCTTTTCCGAGATCCGTTACCTGTAATCAGATTCTTTACCGTCATCACCGCCATTTTCTGAAAATTTCTGGCAAGCAACTTTGGGATCGTAGCAATTTGCCATAACAAATTTTTCAGCAACTTTACGGATTTCCTCATCGGGTTTGTCCCACTCATCCCATAATGACTTCTGCCCGCGACAACTCTTCCCCGTCTTCCCCTGACTTCTTAAATTCGCTTTTAAATTAGCCAACAACTTTGTGCCCCAATAGTTGCGTTTTTCAGGTTTCGGCTTCCGCTTGTACTTCTGGCAAAACTGGCGATACTTTGCCGCGCAAATCTCCAACATTGCACCCAACATCAAAAACGCCGGATGCCACTGGGTCAAACCGTCATCACTAAGGCGATCATAGGTTCCATAATTGCTATAGTCATAAAAGAAACCTACCTGCATTCCTGCCGCCTTCGGATTTGCATGGATATATCGCAGGGTATTGAGAGCGCGACGCATATCCGTATTCGCAAATCCCGTACTGTGATAGCGTTTTTCCCAGAAATGCCCCGTTCGATTGAGCATTCGGTTAAAACACATCGCCGTATACCAGTTCAGCCAGTGCATGATTTTGGGTAAATCCTCGGGCTGGGCAGGTTCAATCAGATAATGAATGTGATTGCTCATCACACACAGGGCATAGAGCTTAAACCCAAACTTGTCTTTACATTTAGCAATTGCATAGAGTAAAACTTCACGGCATTCCAAGCGGGTTAAACGGAACTCTCGATTATTACACCGTACCGTAACGTGATAGCAATGGTCAGCTTTAAATTGGCGAGGCATGATCAAAATAAAAGTAAAAAGGTAAAAGTAAAAAAACAGAACAGAGTTTTTCCTTTTTACTTGCTACTTTTGCCTTGAATAAAACTGCTTTTTGCTAAAATAAAGTCCAACCACAAACTCTGATCTTGGTTAAACTCATGATTAGTCGAGAAAGTTTAAAAACAGCCATTGATGCCATAGACGACAGCCAACTAGAAATATTACATCGTATTATTTTGGCATTCAGTAAACCCATTCCCCATCCTGTAAATCACACTCTCTCTGAAAACATCAACCCACTTAAAGGCAGCATCGTATTTGAGAACGATGTTATGTCGCCTATAGATTTATAGTAGAATCAAATAAGAAGTAGAGGTTAGTGCAGGAGAGAGAAATGACATAGAGTATGGACTTAAGAGAAAGAGTAGTGGAGTATGTCAGAGGAGGAGGAAGCAAAGCAGAAGCAGCAAGACG
>JBIKNH010000105.1:0-14648 GCA_044358815.1 Pseudanabaenaceae cyanobacterium
TTCTCCAAGAAGTTGAAAAATCATATTGGTTCTATTTGGTACTTCATACATCATTACAATGCCTCACTCTCTTCCTAAACATTACTTTGCATCACTACCGAATTTTCATGTCTTAAGGACTGAGAATTATAAAACTCTCGGCTTGCAATTCACGACTCTATATAATTAGCATTTAACTACTTGAAACTATTACGATCAAAAATGTTACTAGATAATCAAACAGAATATACCACCGTAGAACAATGGATTAAAAAAAATACTGAACACGGCACATTAGACATTGTAACGGGTCACTTTACCGTTGGTGCTTTGGTACATTTCTCGAAACAAGTTAATCAGCAAATTACTCAATTTCGACTTATTTTAGGTGACATCGTAAACCTAGATTCCGTAGAAGTGCGCCCCCTAGATTTACTAAACGAAAATATCACCATTGAAGCCGCCGTAAAACTTGGAGATGCTGCCCAAAAAGCTGTGGCATTTCTCAGACAAGATAAAGTCAAAGCCAAAACCCTAGAGCCAAACTTTTGTCATGCTAAATGTTATCTATTTAACCCAACTATTGCAGATCATCGATTTAACTACTTTATTTCTGGAAACTCCAACTTAACCGAAGCAGGCATCGGCATCAAACATACTAATAACCTAGAATTAAACATCGCTGAAACAGGTAACAATAACCAATATATAGAACTAGCTGCATGGTTTGAAAATCTCTGGAATAAACCCCAAGCCCATGATCAAAAAACCATTACCTTACCTGATGGCACAAAAGAAAAAATCGACTTTAAAGAATATCTCATCAACGTAATTAGCGAGATATTTGTTAAGTATACTCCTAGAGATATTTACTATAAAATTTTATTCGAGATTTTTGGGAATCAGTTATTAGAAATTGACGGCGATCCAGAATTTAGCCGCCAAGTCGGTAGACTAGAAAACACCGCAATTTTTAACACCCTATATGACTTCCAAAAAAAAGGCGTAATTAGTCTAATTCGGATGTTGCAAAACTATAATGGCGCAATTTTAGCCGATGCTGTGGGCTTAGGTAAAACCTGGAGCGCTCTAGCAGTGATGAAATTTTTTGCTGCGACCCATGAAATCATTTTAATTTGCCCCAAGAAACTAGAACAAAACTGGAGCCGTTATTTAAAAAGGAGAAATTCTAGATTTGAGGTTGATCAATTTGACTTTGAGATTAGATTTCATACCGACCTAAACGAAATTCGCCTTAATTCCTATGATGTAAAACTCGACTATTTAACCAACGAAAAAGCTAAATTAATCGTCATTGATGAAAGTCATAATCTGCGTAACGATAAATCCAATCGATATAAATTTTTGACAGAACAAATTCTAACAAAGAATCAAGACATTAAAGTATTATTAATCTCAGCCACACCAATTAATAACTCCCTCAATGATGTAAGAAATCAATTTAAATTAATGGTGCAAGGTGATCCAACTGGTTATGAGGCTAAACTAGGTGTAAGAAATATTGATAATTCCTTTAAAAATGCTCAAACCATATTTAACGAATGGCGTAACTCACCACAGCCTAAAATTGGTGACTTCATTCGTCAATTAGCCGATCATGACTTCTTTCGGCTGACCGATGCCCTACTCGTGGCAAGAACCCGCAAAATGATCGAAAGTCAACAAACAGATTTGATTTTTCCCCATAAAAATAAACCAGAAAACTTATTTGTAACTCCTCATCAACTTGGTAACTTCGATACTTTTGAGGAACTTTTTGACCATTTCCCACCGATGTTATCCGGCTATCAACCTGCTTTTTATGCTGATGATGGAACTAAAAAGAGCAAAGATATTTTAAAAGACGAAAAGAGTCGAGATCGCTTTCTCGTAAAAATGATTTACATTCTGATGGTGAAGCGCTTAGAATCTTCGTGGTTTTCATTTTATGCCACAATTCAAAGAATCAGAGATCATCATCAAAATGCTTTAGATAAAATCAAAGCCTACCAAACTGATAGAGCCTGTCATCAAAAAAATCCAGAAAAAATCTAGATGATATTTTCACTGATTTAGATAATTTAGATTTAAACACTTTAGATCTCGATGAAGATTATGATCAATTTGAGGCTAGAATCGAGCAATATACCCTTGGTAAAAAACGCCCAATCAAACTTACTGATATTGATCGCGTCGGTAATTTAGACAATTTTAAAGCCGATCTAAAAACAGATTTAGCTGCTCTTGATCAACTGTATATTAATCTCCAAAAATTTGCCGATCGACTAAAAAAAGAAACCGAGTTAGAAACATCCCCCGCCCCTAGATTACCCTTACCTAAATCCTGTGATGATAAATTAGAAGCACTCATCACTAAAATTTTGGCAAAGCGTCAGTCAGGGGTTAACAATCATAATCAAAAAGTTGTGATTTTTACGGTCTATCGTGACACGGCAGTTTATTTATTTGAACAACTGAAAGCACGAGGTTTTAAGAAGCTGGCTTTTGTTTCTGGCACAGGCTCCGCAGACAGTACCCACACACAATCAATGGAAGTGATTTTAGAAAGATTTGCTCCATATACGAAACTATTTCGCGAAAAAGAATGGGAATTTATTCCTGAAACCACCGATCCCCTCAGTTTAGAAGCCTTTCAACAATGGCAAATCTGGATTGAGAAAAATCATCCTGAGACCCACCAGAAACTGCTCCAACCCATTGATTTATTAATTGCCACCGATGCCCTCAGCGAAGGACAGAACCTCCAGGATGCTGACATGGTAATTAACTACGATATTCACTGGAATCCAGTGCGAATCATCCAACGCATGGGACGGATTGATCGTCTGGGTAGCCCAAACCAAGAAATTTTTGGTGTTAACTTCTGGCCATCCAACAACATCAATACCTATTTAAACCTGCAAGGACGAATTGAAGAACGCATGGCAACGATGAAGTTAGCCGGAGCCGAAGTAGATCCACATTTTTCGGATACCTTCAATGAAATAGCCCATGACGAAGCATTTGAACGCCGGATGAATGAACAAATGCTGCGACAAATGGCAACCACTTGGGACGACATCGAAACCAATGATCAGAATTTAGGTTTTGATAATTTATCTTTAGAACGTTATCGCCAGGATTTGTTTGCTGAATTTAATCAAGATCGGGCTAAGTATCAACAAATGCCTAAAGGAATCTATTCAGGATTCATGGCGGACAAAACCACAGGGTTACAGGATGGTATGGTGGCACTGTTGGGGTATCCGTCTCGTCCACCGAAGCAGCCCAATTATCAATACCATCAATTCTATTTGATTTACATTGATCAAGATGGTCAGTCGATTTTGAAAAATCAGAAAGAAGTTTTAGATTTTCTCATTTCACATAAAGATCAAATGCGATACGTGCCTCCTCAAGTAGACGCAGGAGACACCCAAGCCCTAGATGGATTGATTGAAATCTTGAAATCTTGGCTCAATCACGAAAGTAAAGAGGAACCAAAGAACTTCTTAAACCGAATTAAAAAAGGACATAAACCTGCCATAGAAGCTTCAAAAAAGGGCGCTAAACTAGGACAGAAATTCCAAACCGATCAATTTGACTTAATCGCTTGGCTTCTAATTACCATGTCTTGATCAGCCACGCTCTAACCCATCTTTTGAACTTCATCCTCAGATTCAGCCATACTTACAGCCATATTTGAACAGCTATAAACTCCTATAACGAACGCTACATCTCCGATTTATCTAATAAACCGGAGGTAGGTCTGTTTTTCCATTTGCTCTAGAACTAGAACTGTCGTAAAAATCGCAAATCACTAGTAAACAAACGGCGAATATCATCAATATTGTGCATCACCATCGCCACCCGATCCACGCCAAAACCCCAAGCAAATCCCGAAACTTGGTCTGGATCATAGCCCACAGCTTTGAATACATTGGGGTCTACCATGCCGCAACCACCAAGTTCTAACCAACGTCCTTTCCAGAATACATCCACTTCTGCTGAAGGTTCCGTAAATGGAAAGAAACTAGGACGGAACCGAATCGGGCAATCACCCAATAATTCTTCCACAAAAGTTTTAACTGTTCCTTTCAAATCACCGAAAGTTAAACCTTCTTCCACTGCTAAAAGTTCAATCTGATGGAAGATTGGCGAATGAGTGGCATCAATGTCATCTTTGCGATACACCCGTCCTGGGCAAGCAATGCGCAAGGGTGGCTCATTCTCTTCCATATAACGAATCTGTACCGAAGAGGTTTGAGAACGCAATAGCTTCCCATCACTGAGATATAGGGTATCCTGCATGTCCCGTGCTGGGTGATCCGCCGGTGTATTCAGCGCTTCAAAATTATAATAGTCGGTTTCAATTTCCGGACCCTGCGCCACCGTAAAACCTAAGCCCACCAAAATATCCAGCATTCGGTCAATGGTGCTGTTAATGGGGTGTTTTTGTCCCTGTGCCCAAGGTATCACCCCAGGAATCGTCACATCAAGGGTTTCTGCCAAAAGACGACGATTAATTTCCGCTTGTTGTAAAGCGAGTTTACGCTCTTCCAATTGAGCTTGCAGAGTTTGCTTCACCTGATTCGCAATTGCCCCAACCTGAGGGCGTTCCTCTGCCGAAAGTTTGCCCATCGCGCCTAAAATTTGCGACAGCGACCCCTTCTTCCCAAAATACTCTACCCGCAGTTGCTCCAAAGCTTCGGGGGTATCAGCCGCCGCGAGGGACTCAGTGGCAGTTTTTGCTAAGGTTTGCAGTTGCGTTGTGAGACTTTGTAAATCCATAAATCCACTCAAAAAATCCACTCAAGACAGAAGGGACGCTGCATTAGAGCACGTCCCCTTCATCATACCTTTACAGCGTGAGCTAAAACCGTACCCGAAAACCTAATTCTGAAACTATGTTGAGCCAGTTGTCAGTTCAGTTATTGCTTAGGTTCTCTAACGCTGTGCCTTTGCCAAGAACACCATCGGGTCAATGGCACTGCCACCGTTAGGTCTAATCTCGAAGTGCAAGTGCGGACCGGTACTAAACCCAGTGCTGCCCATTTCGCCGATAGTCTGCCCTTGAGCAACGGTCTGACCATCCTTAACCAAAATGGCATTCATGTGTCCGTAGCGCGTAATTGTGCCGTCTGGGTGACGCAAATCAACCATGTTGCCATAACCGCCATCACTCCAACCGGCATATTCCACCACGCCACCAGCGGCAGCCAAAATTGGCGTACCAATAGGAGCCGCAATGTCAATCCCTTGGTGAATCCGACCCCAGCGCCAACCAAACCCAGAGGTAAAGACCCCTTCCGCAGGCCAGATAAACCCAGTCATGATGCCATATTCATTAGCATCAGGTAAGTAGGCAGTGGCGGTTAAAGTGGGTGCTTCTGGAGCTAAACCACTGCGATCACCGTTATTGACGACGGCTTGCTTAGCTGCATCAAAGTTACGGTCGGCACTAGGGACGCTAGTGGAGGCATTATTAGCTGCCGCAGTAGCTGCTGCTGTCCTGGCTGCCTCTGCCCTAGCTAATTCAGCTCGTCGTGCCGCCTCCCTAGCTTCAGCTTCCTGTACCTTGGTGTTTAGCTGATTAATTTCAGCCTCTAACTGCTTCACTTCCAGTGTGGAAATCCGCGACTCAGATTCAACTGCTAGAGCTACCTTTGGGTTACCCGCAGCGTTAGCAGCACCTACGGCATCTTCCCGTAGAGTAGCAGGAGTATTGGGGGCGCTGGCAGCAGCTAACCGTGTTGGCGGCTTTACGGCTGGTTCATTGGCGGGTTGTGGTTGAGTCGTATCAGCCTTAGCTTCCGGTGTACCACTAACCTGTTCGGTGATAGTTGGTGGCGTATTGGGGGCTTGAGCGGCAGCGATCTTCACCGAGGTAGGGGCGGGGGATTCCCACTGTGTACCCGCTTGGATCGGTGGCTGAATTTGAGGTGCAGCGCCCTGAGCACCAGAATTCGCTGCCACTACCGTAGGCTTTGCTCCAGTGGGGGACTGTTGACCATTTGCCTTAGGTGCAGGATTTGTGGGGGTAATAGCACTGCCACTATTGGTAGCTTGCTCAATCAAACTTTCAGGAGCAAAGGGGAATAATGCTGCTACCACCTTCAAGGTTGGGTCAGTAGAATTAATTTCCGTAGCTACGGGCAAGTTATTGGCAGTTACAGGGCGGGAGTTAACGGCTAACGGCTGATCCTTAGCCGGTTCTAGTGGGACATTTTGCACGAGGTCCGCCCCAGTCAAACGCAGCAACCCAGACCAAGGAGAATTAATCGCATTGGTAGGCTGGGCAAACAACGGCTTACCAGGCAGAACCATCGGCGTAGCAGCACTAACACGAATCCCTTCTACAGGGTTCAGCCCAGAATTACGCTTCTCATTGGCTGAGTTCTCGGCACCAGCGTTACCCACAACAGGGGCAGGAACCCGCTTCTCTGGTCTGAGGTTGAGATTTGCTGACACGGTTTGCAGTGGCATTGCATTGGTGTCAAGGGGAATCTGTAAAGCTTGGTTCAGTTCTAACCAGTGAGGATTTTCTAGCTTGTTGGCTTCGATAATCGCTCTTTGGGTAATCCCATAACGGCGGGCGATGGTCTCAATGGTGTCGCCAGTTTGCACGTTATAGGTGGTGAACTTAGTGGGTTTTGCGCCATTGTTGACGGCATTGGTGCTAGTGCCATTACCCCGATCACTAGCCAAGGTTGCCACAGGTTGGGTGGCGGTTTGCTGAGACTTTTTCCCTTCTAATTCCTGCAAACGTTGAGCTAAACGCTCCCGTTCCGCAAAGAGTTCCCGTTTGACATGGGTATCTTTAACCTGCATCAGAGTGGTGACGTTCCCCGGAATCACCAGTGGCTGATCAATTGCCAGAAAATCACCGGAATTGAGCGCCGTATACTTGACAATTTCTGTTTTGGGCACGTTGTAGTAGTTGGCAATGGCATCAAGGGTGTCCCCTTGTTTGACCTTGTGTACCACGCCATTAACGGGAGGAATGAACAGCTTTGTGCCGGCTTGCAGTTCAGTATTAGCGTTGATGTTGTTAGATGCAGCAATGGCAGCGGCATCCACTTGGTAAATCTGAGTTAAATTCCACAGGGTTTCGTTTTCGCGTACTTCGTGGACTACCACACCCTGAGGAGAATCCCATGAACCTGATGCCAGAGAGGTACGAGCCATCTCGTATTTGCGCTCTTGGTTTTGGGCCATTACATCGGTCAAAGTCCGGGGTGAAATGGCTACTGGAGCGATCTTTTGCTGGCTAGCCATGTGTTGGGTGAGCAACACACCGACAGTACCGACAGAGACCGCTAAGCCAAATACTGCCAATGAACGACGGACTTTGGGATGAGAAGTGGGGGGGACAAAAGCCAACGGAACCTTTGTCATACTCTCCTCAGGGCCAGAAAATACTTTTTTCAAAAACTGCCTCCTCTATGCGAGCTGCGCTCCCTTTGCCTCACCCCTAGCTAGAGTTTGCGGTGATTTGTCATAGGGTTGCCTGCCACTGGGTTTACTCTGAAGTTTCCGTCAAGAGTTTTCATCAGGAAAGGGGGTAAATGTGGCTCAAACCTATAATCAGACGCTGTTTCTAGTGGAAATGGGTGTCTTGGTGCAGTAAAGGCTAAAACCAGAAGTTAGAACCTAAACCTTGAGCTAAGGGTTGTGTGTGAAGAAATGAACCTTGAAATAGGCTAACGAATGTTAAGTTACCGCGCTTTTTTCCCCAAAACAAGTTCATATGGAACATATTTTTGCGCAAAAATATGCATGTTATATCTCGATAGGCAAAAATGCATAGTTAAGTTTTTTTGTCAACAGACGCTTGGAAAGATTAATCTGGAAAAATCTGGGGTTTGTGTAGTTGATCACCCTAGGCCATTGGACGTGTTTTTGCAAGAACTAAATTAAATTTTCTAGGCAACAGAATAAGTCTAGGTCAATATTTGACCCAGTGATCACAGATCGGAATTTGTTTGTTCCCGCCAAGATAAATCCTTGGTTTAAAGACACTTATCTCATTTATGCTTCGATTTACGCTGATTTACGCGGTTTTTCGTGGTTTTTAGGGGTCAAAAATAAATTAGTGATTCTTAATATTTGCTTCAATATTTCCCTGGTTTTCGGCGGTTGGTTCAGGGGTGTGGTCTCAAAAAGTTAAACAACCATAATCACCACTCGATCAGGTGATTCGTGGTGAAAGGGTTATCCCATAACGGTTTGGCTGCTTGAATACCGGTGGGAATCAGGGAAATAGCACAAATTAGTAATAAAACTTTGTAAATGTGATATTTGCTTGATTGATCGGATTTGGGCTGATGTGGGGTAGAAATTTAGCCTAAATTTAGCTCTTGGGGGAAAAAAGAGCGCTTGGGTGGGCGTACTAGCCTACAATGGCCATGGGTTGAAGCTTGATTGAGATTAGTAGTTAAGGCACATAGTCAAAAAGTACTGGTTAGATTTGCTGGTTAAATTTCGTCTATGCCCATTCTTGGATGCAAAACGGATTGAGTCAGTGGTATGGACCCAACCACTAGAGGCTTAAATACTGAACCGGTCGGACTTTCATGCCTTTACATCTTGATTTGGATCAACTGAGATGTAGCAGGGCATACATTATATATGTATGTCTATTGAGTAGATCTGAACTGATTGGTTGGCTTAGCTGGTGTTGTCACTGGCTTGACCTGTCTTTGCCGCAGCTCCCAAAGCGTAAGATCTAAAAGCGTAATCAGCGTAATATTTGTCACACTACCCCACACCTATGACTATCGGCTATCTTTCCCTAGTACTCCATGCGCATTTGCCCTATGTGCGCCACCCCGAAAGTGATTATGTGTTGGAAGAGGAGTGGCTCTATGAGGCAATTACAGAGACTTATATTCCGTTGCTGAAGGTCTATGAGGGCTTGCGACGGGATGGCATTGATTTCAAGATGACCATGAGTATGACTCCGCCATTGGTGACAATGTTGCGTGATCCACTGCTCCAAGAACGTTATGACGAACACTTGGCTAAGTTACAGGAATTAGTTGCCAAGGAAGTGGTTCATAACAAGAACAATGGTCATATCAAGTATTTGGCGGAATATTACGTCCAAGAGTTTGCCGAAGCGCGGGAAATGTGGGAGCGCTATAACGGTGATCTGGTAACGGCTTTCCAGCAATTCCAAAAGACGAATAATCTGGAAATTATTACCTGTGGCGCCACTCACGGTTATCTACCTCTGATGCAAATGTATCCGGAGGCGGTGTGGGCCCAGTTACAGGTGGCAGTGCAGCACTATACCGAGGAATTTGGTCAAGCTCCTAATGGGATTTGGTTGCCTGAATGTGCCTACTACCAAGGTTTAGAGCGGATGTTGGCGGATGTGGGGTTACGGTATTTCCTCACCGATGGCCACGGTATCCTTTACGGACAACCTCGCCCCCGCTATGGCACTTATGCGCCAATTTTCACGGAAACAGGGGTAGCAGCTTTTGGGCGTGACCATGAGTCATCCCAGCAGGTCTGGTCTTCACAGGTGGGGTATCCAGGGGATGCGGTCTATCGCGAATTTTATAAGGATTTGGGCTGGGAAGCGGAATACGAGTATATTAAGCCGTACATCATGCCCAACGGTCAGCGTAAAAACACGGGGATTAAATATCACCGGATTACGGGCAAGGGGTTGGATCTAGGGGCAAAGCAGCTTTATGATCCTTACTGGGCAAGGCAGAAAGCCGCGGAACACGCTGAAAACTTCATGTATAACCGTGAACGGCAGGTGGAATATTTGAATAACATGATGGGTCGCCCACCCATTGTGGTTTCGCCCTATGATGCGGAGTTGTTCGGGCATTGGTGGTATGAAGGTCCGTGGTTTGTAGACTTTTTGATTCGTAAGTCTCATTTTGACCAAAAAACCTTCAAAATGACCCATTTGGCGGATTATTTGCGCGAAAATCCCACGCAACAGGTGTCTGTGCCTTCTCAGTCTAGCTGGGGTTATAAAGGCTTCCATGAATATTGGTTGAATGAAACCTGTGCTTGGGTCTATCCCCATTTGCACAAAGCAGCAGAGCGGATGATTGAGTTAGCGCATCTAGAGGCAGCGGATGAGTTGGAATATCGGGCACTAAATCAGGCGGCGCGGGAATTGCTTCTGGCGCAGTCGTCGGATTGGGCGTTTATTATGCGTACTGGCACGATGGTTCCCTATGCGATTCGCCGCACCCGGTCCCATTTGTTGCGCTTTGATAAAATCTATGAGGATGTTAAGGCGGGAACCCTTGATGCTGGTTGGTTAGAGAAGATTGAGTATATGGATAATATTTTCCCTGACTTAAACTATCGGGTTTATCGTCCGCTCCATGTGCAGCAGATTCTCTCCCAAGGGCAAGGGATTGGTTAGATTTTCCTTAACCCTGTGTTTAACTCCGCTCGGTGATGAAATCATGACAAATCCCCTATGATTTAGCCATTGTTTTTTGGTCTGTGGTGAGTAATCTCAAATGGACTAAGTGAGCCAATGTGTTGCATCACAATCACTTAATTCACTTACTCACACGGACTCAGTTAGGGCTGTTTGGTTTGAGGATGGTTGAGAATTTATCTGAGACTTAATTTTGAGATCACTTGAGTTTGAGATTTAGTTGAGATTTAGTTGGGATTCATGGTACGGCTAACTATGGTAGAGGGACAGTTAGAGGGACGGCTAGGGCAGGGTAAGCGGAAGCCGTGGGGTTGGTGGATGGGTTGGTATGCCACATTTGCCGCCATCACCTTACCTGTCACTGTAGCTGTCAATGGTTGCAGTGCCCCAAAGCCCGAAGGTACTGATCGCCCTAAAACCAATATCCCCGTATTTCTCCTGTTACAGGCTTCCCCCAATGGCAAAAATATTGATGCGGTGGTGGCTTCGGATTTGGTGAATCAACGGGGGAGCCTGGATAAAACTGTCAAGAGTTTTCCTGAAAATACGCAATTTAGCATTATGCGATTTGGGCAGACGGTGGCGACGTTCCGTAGTAGTGCGGTGGGGGGATCTGATGCGTTTGGGGCAATCGCTAGTTTTAAAGTCCAGGAACCTGATAAGAACAAAGATCAAAAGGAGCAAGGGGGAGCCAATGCCGCACCTTTGGACATTAAAACTTTACGACAACCAAATTTGCTGATTGTACCGACGGACAGTTTACCGAAACGGGAAGAACGGAACTATTTTCTCAATTGTCCAAAAAATATTCAGAATCAGGTTTTAGAGAAGGCAAGACCATTATTTTTGACTTTGGGAGCGAAACAGAATCGCCTCAATCAAGTGAGTATTGCTTCGATGGTTTGTGCTGATTTAGATCAAGATAGTCAGCCGGAAATTATTGCAGGACTGCGTTTAGATAATTTGGAACGTCCCGCAGGTATGGACCCCGTAGCGTGGCAGAAGTTTCTGGCTCGTCCGGCACTGGAACGGCAAGAATACAGTATTTTGGTGTGGCTGCGGCGTGGAGAGGGGGCAACAGATTGGCAAGTGGAACCAGTTTTAACCCATACCCGTGCCTTGGCTTATGTTAATGACAGCATTAGTAGTTATGCGGTGATGGGAGCCATCAATCTCTCCGGTGGGAATTATGGTGAGTTAGTGGTGCAAGAGATTGGTTTAAATAGTGTGGATTTGCTGGTGTTAACTGCTTTGGAAGAGGTGGGAGATAATGCGGCGAAGAAAGTGCGATGGACTAGTTATTATCAAAATCAGCGGTCTTTGAATATTGTTCAGTAGATTGCTCCGCAGATTATCCAGTAAATTGTGGCGTAGAATCTGGATTAGAAGAGGAAGAGGGAATAGAAGTTAAGTGATGATGCAAGTTTGAGTGATTTAGCAATGCTTAATTTTGCATTTGTTGTACAGAATATTAGAAAAATTCTTGATAAGATAGCGCAAACTCAATAGTAGTCTTAGTTCAGATATTTATCATTACTCATCTATCATCACTGAAAAACTATGGCAATTATAGGACTCATTCTCATTGTGGTGGGTATTGTGCTGTTTTTTGTCCAGAAAAATTACAGCACCAAATTACAAAGTATTCGTTCTGCTACTGCTTCAACTGCTGCAGAACTGCAACGAATTGCTGGAGAAATCGCGACGGAAATTGGTAGCGGTAATTTGCGAGAATATGTCAAAATCAGAGGAACAGTGCATTGCGCGAATCCTTTAATTTCTGAATTGAAGGAAGTACCCTGTGTTTATTACAGTATGCGTGTGGTTCGGGAATACGAAGAGGACTATACCACCAGAGACAGTGATGGTAAAACCCGCAGAGCAACCCGTCGCGGTTCCGAAACTATTTCTAGTAATACCCAATCGATTCCTTTTACCCTAAAAGATCGTTCAGGGGAAATTACCGTAAATCCCAACGATGGCAATATTGAAACAGTCCAGGTTTTGAATGAGTTTCGCCGTGAGAATGTTGCGGGTTCTGCCCTATCGTTTGGGAATTTCACGTTATCTCTGAGTGGTAATTTCGGCAGTGGTAGACGAACCTTAGGTTATCGGTATACTGAATCCATTTTACCCTGTGATCGTGAGGTGCTGGTGATTGGTACTGCCGCTGATGAAGGCGGACAAGTCACTCTCCGTAAACCCACCGCTAAAGATAAGAAGTTTATTATCTCTCTCAAAAGCGAAGAAGAATTATCCCAAGACACCGCAAATGCCGCTAAAGGCTTCTTTTACGGGATGATTGCTGCTTTTGTGGTTGGGGTGATTTTAGTGATTGTGGGTTTAGTGAAGGGTTAATTGTTCTTTGCCTTTTTGATAAGGAATCTTAACTTTCTGAACCTACGACTAACTGCCGCCCGCGCCAAGTCCAGCCAATACCTGTTTCCGTTTTAATAATGGAAGCAATGGTAATGGCACTGACTAATAAGCCTCCTAACCAGCCAAAAAATAACCAAATCCCCCAAGGTAAACGGAACCTTAACCCAGTCCAGAGCCTTAAACTTAAATGAATCAACAGAGGTAAACACCAAGCAATGATGGCGAAGGACGCTGATATACTTGAGATATTAGGGAAGTTCGCCATAGTGAAGCAGATTCCCAAAGGTAGCAACCAAGGCATTGTAAAGACTAGGAAAATCACGAAACTGGCATAGAGACTTTGCCATAGGTTGCGTCCTGTGCCCATGTGGAAGTTCTTCGTCCAACCTTCCCATAATCCTGCAAAGTTCTGATACATTCGCACAAATACCACGTCAAAACCCGCCATACAAAATAATCTGAGTCCGGCTTTCTTGATTTGTCTGGCTAGGGCTACATCTTCCACTAAATTATCTGCTACTCCCCGATGTCCGCCAATTTGATCATAGGCGGAGCGGCGAAAGAACATAAACGGTCCCGCAGCAAAGGCGGTTTTACTTTGGGGAGAGTTCACTTCGTCATAACGGAACCCCACCGCTAACAATGCCATCATAATTGGCTGAACTAACCACTCAGACCAGCAGCCACAGCGCACCTCAGGTAATACAGTCAATAGATCGATACCCTGATTTGCCACTGCTGCCACTGCCCTAGATATTGCATCTGTTCCTAAACGCACATCTGCATCAATAAAAAGCACATAATCCCCCTGAATAATCCCCTCTGCCTGAGCGCAAGCCCAGTTTTTCCCTAACCAAGTTTCTCCTTCGGGTCGTGGCGGTGAGGTTAAAACGGTTAAGCGCGGGTCAGTTTGGGCGATGGCATCACATAAAGCGCGGGTTTGATCTTGGGAACCATCATCAACCGCAATGACCTGTAATGTCATGCCCGTTGGTAATGCACTGGCTAATACTGCCTGCAAACAGTCTTCAATATTAATCGCTTCGTTATATGCCGGAATAATTACTGATACAGTGGTTGCGTCTCCTTGCCAAGGTGCAACTTCTGCCAGTAATGGAGCGGAATTTAGAGAAATATTCAAGCGTCGCCATAATTCCAAACAAGCCACTAGGGAGGCAATCCCACTGGCAATAAAGATTAATAAACTCAAATAATTGATCAGCATTAGGAATACCTAGGAATAAATTAGTGATTAATTATGATTTAAAAGCTTCTTAGAAGTTTATAGCACTGGATTGGGATCTAGGTATGATAATTTAGTTTTCTTACTAAGATTATGGCTGAGTGAATTGTTATAGAATAGCTTGCTACAAAATAAGAGAGAATGCGCCGTTAATTTATCATTTCAGGAAGATTCGGTTATGACTGTTGTAGTTTCTGTGCTGACCCCTTATGATGTTTTTTAGTCCGCTCGAATGATTATAATAGAAAACCACTCCTACTCTATTAATATTTTCAATCAGATGTAAATTATCAATTGAATTAAAAATTGATAAGTCCACGATATAGGGTAAAAGTCAGAAGTGTTGACAGATAGAAAATGGGAGTAAAAAAGGGGACAGAATATGTTATTTTGCCGCCATCAAACAAAGAGTAATTAAATTTATGGTACTTTCATTTTCCAACATCGTCAAGTCAATATTGAAAGAGCTACCAGCAAATGACTACCCAGTATTGAATAGTCGTCTATTCTTTGAAACCTGGCTAAACTTTGTTTTAGATAGCAGTTTAACCAGCATGAGAGATTTATTTTATCGACTAAATCACACTGGTATTAAGGTTGATATTTCGACATTTTCAAAAGCTT
>JBIKNH010000106.1:0-14639 GCA_044358815.1 Pseudanabaenaceae cyanobacterium
AAACCATAAACTTAATAGACTATGCCAGGGGAAATATGAACCACGCCGTTCAAAATGCATCGCTAATAAGAGTAAAAAAAGACAAGAATATGTTTGTCTTTTTGTCAATTTTAGTTGGCATTTTGTTTGGGGGAGCCAGCATTTATTTGTCTCAAATTTTGAATAATAGAGAAGATCAACGCATTAAAGATCTTACCTACAATGCAACTATTAGTAATACTATTAGGCTAGAAAATTCCTTAAAAAGATACATTTACTTCTTGGGTCACATCGCCAATCAATATGACTTATATAAAGGAGATTATGCCTCTATAGTAAGAACTGAGCTATTAGAAAATAGTCGAGATTATCAGGGGTTACTGGGCATTGCTTTAGTAAATCATAGCTACAAAACGGAATGGGTTATGGTAACTAATCAAACTATGCAGCAGACTTATTTACAACAGATTGAACAAGACATTAAAGAAGATAAAAATCATCACTATTTAGAATTTGCCAAGAATAGCGGCTCTGTTTTTGTAGGAAATACGGTTATCACAGGTGACAAACAAAATTATTTTATAATCTATGTGCCAATTTTTAGTCGAGAAAGGTTTCAAGGTTTTCTTGTTGGTGTTTTCTCGGTTTATCCAAGTTTAGATGCTTTATTAGGGGAAGAAAATCTTCGATCCTATGTGATTAAAGTATATGAAAATCAACGCTTAATTTATGATGCAAATTATGATTTGACTGCATCACCCTCTGCTAGTCAACGCGATCCTCTTATTGAGCATCAGTTTACATTATCTTTTAAAGGTGATTTCCGTGATGTTGGCTGGATGATTAAGTTTGCGCCAAAACCGGATTTAATTAAGTCTTTAAGATCCCATTTATCCACCTGGATTTTAGTCAGTGGCTTACTTATTTCACTTCTTTTAGCAATAGCAATTTATCTTTATTTAAGTGCTATAAAACGAGCGGCTTTTTTGGGACAAGCCATTGCAGATAGTGAAAGAATCAAAACTGAACTAAGTGATGTATTAGTTTTGCAGCAGACAGTTTTTGACAGCATTAATCGGATGATTATTGCAGTTGATCTAAATGGCATAATTCAGATTTTTAATGATCATGCTGTAAAAAAACTAGGTTATGAAGCAGAGGAGTTAATTGGCAAACATACTCCCAATATTTTCCACGATTTAGATGAAATAATTGATGCGGCAAAAAGATTATCGCTCGAACTTGGTTACGATGTTGCCCCTAATGTAGATGTATTTACAGTAAAGCCAAAATTAGGATTTATTGAAGAAAAAGAATGGACTTATATCCACAAAAATGGGACTAGATTTCCAGTTATTTTGTCAATTACAGCGCGGCGGAATAAGAACGGAGATGTTACCGGTTTTGTAGGAATTGCTAATGATATTTCCCACCAAAAAGAAGCTGAAGCCAAACTTAATCAATTAATCAGAGAATTAGAACAACAAACTAAAGAAGCGGTGGCGGCAAATCGTGCCAAAAGTGATTTCTTAGCCATGATGAGCCATGAAATTAGAACGCCAATGAACGGTGTAATTGGCATGACAGGAATTTTACTAGATACCCCATTAAATCAGCAGCAACAATATTTTGCAGAAACAATTCGTAATAGTGGGAATGCACTTTTAACTATTATCAATGATATTTTAGACTTTTCTAAAATTGAGTCTGATAATTTAGTATTAGAAAGTCACTCATTTGATTTAATAAAATGTATTGAATCAGCTATTGATTTATTTATTCAGACCGCTTTTGATAAAAAATTAGAGTTAGCTTACTATGTTGATCCAAAAACACCCCAAAATATTATTGGTGATGTGACTCGTTTAAGACAAATTTTGGTTAATTTATTAGGTAACGCAATTAAATTTACTGCCTGTGGTGAAATTACATTGTCAGTGAGTAGTGAATTAGTGAGTGATTCGCAGCCTGATGCTACAGATACTAATGAACAAATTTATCGTCTTAAATTTTCTGTCCGAGATACGGGAATCGGTATTCCTGAAGATCGCAAAGATCGATTATTTAAATCATTTAGTCAGGTGGATAGTAGCACCACCCGAAAATATGGTGGCACGGGTTTAGGGCTGGCAATCAGCAAAAAATTAACTAATTTAATGGGTGGGGAAATGTGGTGTGAAAGCGTGCTTAATGAAGGCGCAACTTTTACATTTACAATTGAAGCCAAGGCTGAATTAAATCATTCATTAAATAATCTTTCATTAAATCAAGTTTCTATTGATCGCAAGCATGTTTTAGTTGTAGATGATAATGCAACAAACTTAGAAATTATACAAATGCAACTGGAATCATTAGGACTGATCGTCACCACAACTCAGTTTCCAGATGTGGCAATGGCTAAGCTGAAAAATGGTGAAAGTTTTGATGCGGCAATTATTGATTGGCATATGCCAGTAATAGATGGCTTAATGTTAGTTAAAGAAATTCGCGATCTTGAACAGAAAATGCAATCAACTCCGTTACCAATTGTTTTTCTTAATTCCTATGGTCATCCTGATCCTCAGATTGCTGATGATTTAAATATAAACGTTATTATGACTAAACCAATTAGACAATTAGAGCTAAAAAATATCCTAATTGATTTAATTAGTCTGCCTGGTCATGAGACATCAAAAGAATCACAACAGTCAAATCAATTAAATAAGTTAAATAGATCAGGTCAATCAAATCAATTCTCCAGTCAAAAGGAGATTCTGCCATCATTTGATAATTTATCAGTCCAAGAAGCTACTGTTAGCCTGACATCTAAAGCTCAGGCTCAGATATTAGAAGATAAACCAATCAGCAAACTAGGGGATGTTTTGTGTTTCAAGATATTGCTTGCTGAAGATAATGTAGTAAACCAAAAAGTCGCCTCAATTATGCTGCAAAAAATTGGCTATCGTGTGGACATAGTGGCTAATGGTTTAGAAGCGGTGGAAGCAGTGAAAGAAGGGGATTACGATGTGGTATTTATGGATGTACAAATGCCTGAATTAGACGGTTTAGAAGCCACTGCTATTATCAAGAGTTTGTTTACTTATAACTCCGATTCTGACCTAACTCTGGGTCATAATTTAGATCATAAAAGTTTTAATATAGGTGACTTATTCACAGATGAATTTGCTTATAATAGTGCTTTTATTAACGCTTTATCGGAGCAGTCATCCCTTGAACACGACAAATTAACTATATTATCTCCTCGCAAAAAGCCTTACATTATCGCCATGACTGCCAATGCTATTGAAGGCGATCGAGACATTTGTTTGGCGGCAGGAATGGATGATTATGTGTCTAAACCGTTGCAAATTAATGCTTTACGAAATTCTTTAATTAAAGCCGGTCAATTATTAAATAAAGATATGGGTTTGTAGTCTAAAAAAACAAGATACTAAAAAATCAAAATACAAAGGATGATCTTAAATAAATTATCTTTTCTCAAACTTATTAATTAAAATTATTAGGGGGTTCAACTGATAATCCAAGAAATTTATGTTAAAGTAAAACCTCAACTAATCAGGGTTAATTCATCTAGTGAACATTATAAGTATTTGTCAAAATTTATCAGAATTTATCGAGAATATTTTCGGGAATATTTATCGTTAACATCTAGAGCTAAAACCTTGATATTGTCGAAATTTTGCACACTATTTGCACACTAATTTCTGCCTTATTATCCAAACCTTTGTAACGTATTTGCAAACCTAATGAAACTAGCTTTTATTCTCGATCCCATTGCGCAGTTAGATCCCACCCATGATTCCACCGTGGCGCTAATGGAAGCTGCTTGCACCCTAGGGCATGAAGTTTATATTACTGAGATGCAATCCCTAAATATTCGCCATAGTAAAGCATGGGCTTGGCTTGATCGGGTACATGTTGCGCCCATCACCCTCGTGGATCAGCATTGGGTAGCAGCAAATCCTTGGTACACCATTGACAAAACAGACGGCGGTTATCAGTGCTTAGAAGCGATGGATGCCGTATGGATGCGAGTTGATCCCCCAGTTACCACGGAATATCTATATGCCACTTACATTTTGGACTATATCGATCCTCAGCAGACCTTAGTGATCAATGCACCGGCGGGAATCCGTGCCGCTAATGAAAAAATGTATGCGATGCAATTTACAACCTGCATTCCAGAAACCATCGTCACCTCAAATAAGCAATTAATTCGTGAGTTTGTACAGCGCCAGGGCAAAGCGGTGATGAAACCTTTGGGCGGTAAAGGCGGCGAAGGGATTTTATTTTTAACCGATGGCGATCCTAATTTCAGTTCTTTAACGGAATTGAGTACTAATTTTGGCAAGATGCCCGTCATGGTACAGGCTTATTTACCAGAAGCAATCCAAGGCGATAAACGGATTATTGTTTTAGCAGGACAACCTCTAGGAGCCGTGAATCGGATTCCTGCCCAGGGGGAATTTCGCGGTAATATGGCAGCAGGCGGGCGAGCAGATGCCATTGGTTTAACCCCACGAGATCGCGAAATTTGTGCAGCAGTTGCCCCCGCATTACACCGAGACGGTTTGATTTTTGTGGGTTTAGATGTGATTGGCGGCTATTTAACCGAAGTGAATGTGACCAGTCCCACAGGTATTAGGGAAATTGATCGGTTTGATCAAGTGCGCCTAGGCGAACAGGTGATCAAATGGCTGATTGAACAGAGGTAAAAATAGTAACAAAATCATCAGTTAAGTCGGCATTTTTGTACAGTCATCCATGAGCTAGACAACCTGAATGGATATTTTAAGCGTTCTCAGATTTTTCCATCCTCAGCGGTTGGTTCAAAACCTAATTTCAGACTATGGTTTTTTATTCCGGGAGTTTAAATCAGTCCGTAAACTAGCCATTATTGCCTTTGTGCTTTCGTTCATTGCGGTTAGCTTTGAGAGTTCAAATATTGGCTTGTTAATGGTGTTTTTACAAAATATTACTAACCCTGATATAGCACCATTAAAAACCGGAATTAGCTGGTTTGATCAGTCGGTTTTGGCAATTAATGCTGCCCCTATGGAACGGTTAATCCGCGCCTCTTTATTGATTTTATTGAGTACTTGGCTGCGGTCGATCTTCAGCTATTACGGATTGGTTTATACCGAATTAACTAATTTAAGTTTGATTAAGCGGCTACGCCATAGTATTTTTGAACAAATTCAAGGGCTGGGAATTCATTTTTTTGGCACGGTCAAAGCTGGGGATTTAGTTAATATGATTTTGGGGGATGTGAATCGCATTACCCAACTATTTCAAAACTCTTCTTTTTTGATTACAAGATTCTTGAATGTGATCGCTTACTTGATCACAATGTTCTTAATTTCTTGGCGTTACACCCTTTTAGCATTTAGTTTATTTGGCTTGCTGAGCGTTGGTTTATCTAAATTTAACGCCAAAATTAGGGAATCTAGTTTTGCAATTCCCGAAACTAATAAACTATTTGCTTCAGTCACCATTGAAGTAATTAGCGGTATTCGCACCATTCAAGCCTTTGTCACCCAAGACTTTGAGCGGAAACGTTACCAGAATGCTGCCCAAGATGTCTATTTGGCAGAGTCTAAGGTCATGCGGATGTCCACTTTTACCAAACCCTTAGCTGAAGGAATTTCCATGACGATCTTAATGGGAATGATTTTAGCAGCATCCTCTAATGTGATCGTGGGAATTAACCTACCACCAGCGGCTCTTTTGACCTTCTTCTTTGTGCTATTGCGTTTAGTGCCTAATGTGCAGGATATTAGCTCAACTCTATCCAGAATAAGTAGCCTGAGCGGTTCTCTGCAAATTATTCGTAAGTTCCTGACTATCGAAGATAAATACTTCTTCCAAAATGGTAATCGTCCTTTTGAAGGTTTAACTAGGGGAGTTCATTTCGATCATGTCGATTTTGGGTATGATCCAGACAATCTGAATTTACACGATATTAATTTAACCATTCGTAAAGGACAAACCGTCGCTCTAGTAGGGGCTTCTGGGGCAGGTAAATCTACTTTAGTCGATTTATTGGCGAGATTTTACAACCCAGTTTCAGGAACGATTTGGCTGGATAAATATCCCATTCAGGAATATGATATCAAGTCATTACGGAATAAAATGGCGATTGTCAGCCAAGACACATTTATTTTCAATACAACAGTGCGGAATAACATCGCCTATGGTTTATCTGGCATTACCGATGAAGAAATCTGGGAAGCTGCGAATTTAGCTAATGCTTTACAGTTTATTGAAGAAATGCCCGAAGGAATGGATACGTTATTGGGAGATCGGGGCGTGCGCCTGTCCGGTGGGCAGCGGCAGAGATTAGCCATCGCGCGGGCACTCCTAAGAGATCCCCAGATTCTGATTCTTGATGAAGCCACCAGTGCCTTAGATTCTATTTCAGAGCAATTAATCCAAGCATCCATTGAAAAACTTGCAGAAGGTAAAACCGTAGTTGCCATTGCTCACCGTCTTTCAACAATTATGAAGGCGGATCATGTGGTGGTTTTAGAACAGGGGCGAATTGTGGAACAGGGCAGATATGAGGATCTGCTCAAGAAACGCGGTAAATTGTGGCAATATCACCAGATTCAATACCAAGATACAACCTTACGGAAGTTGGGAGCAAAATTGGCGCGTCAAAATAATCCATTTGCCACAAAAAGGGACGAACCTAAAGAGGTAACATAGCTACTTAAATCAACATTCAGAAATCAACATCCCGATGAACGCCGAAATTGTTGCCCGTATTATTCAACAAATTATTGCTCCGGCGGTTCTGGTTCATGTGTGTATGGTGATGCTCAATGGGGTTTTGGGGCGCTATGCTGGCATTGGTGATCGGCTGCGTTCCCTAGCCCATGAGCGGCTAGAATTATTGCACCATAATGATTTGCAAGATACCATCATTCAGGAAAGACTCCAGGAAATTACGGTACAGATTCCCGTAATTAGCCATCGTCATCGGTTATTACAGAGCGCGGTCTTGATTACCTATGGCGCAACGATGATCTTTCTATTAAGTATGTTCGCCATTGCCCTATCAACGGGACTGAGTTCTAATCCGAGTCACATGGACTATGCGATTTTCTTTGCGAATGGGGCGCTATTTCTATTTTTGTCTGGGGCGATTATGTTGCTGGCAGCGGTTTTCTACATCACGTTAGAAATTCGCTTTTCTCATCAGGCAATTTATTATGAGATTAAGCGAGTGACGAGTATTTCGGATACGGTAACCCAACGCAATAGCCGTTATTGCGAATGGGAAAGTTATCATCCTAATGGTCTAATAGATGATTTTGCCAAAAGCACTGACACCATTGAACCCAACTAAATGGATCAACTGTCTAAACTTAACGTAACCTGTATTTAGAGTAAATGTATTCAGGGTAAATGTGTTCAGGCTAAATAACAGATTAGACTTGAAATCTACGATTGAGAGCGGCATCAGAGCAAAACCATGATTGAACTGCGCAACATCCGTAAAACCTACCGCCTCGGTGAAGTGAAAGTCCCCGTCTTGAAAGGGATTGATTTACGCATCGACACCGGAGAGTATGTGGCAATTATGGGTATGTCAGGGTCTGGTAAGTCTACGCTGATGAATATTATTGGCTGTTTGGATCGCCCGTCTTCGGGGAAATATTTCTTGGAAGATCGGGATTTAACCAGTTATGACGATAATGAATTAGCTTACATTCGTAATCGCCGCATTGGGTTTGTGTTTCAGCAATTTAATTTACTCGCCCGTGCCACTGCCCTAGAAAATGTCATGTTACCGATGATTTATGCTGGAGTGCCCAAAAACAAGCGCAAAAAATTGGCAGCGGAAGCCTTGGAACTGGTGGGACTCAAAGATCGGATGACTAACCGCCCTAGCCAGTTGTCGGGGGGACAACAGCAACGGGTTGCCATTGCCAGAGCCTTAGTCAATCGTCCCGCATTGGTTTTAGCCGATGAACCTACTGGGGCACTAGATACCCAAACCTCCCATGAAGTCATGGCGTTAATGAGTGAACTGAATGCGAAAGGAATTACCATTGTGATTGTCACCCATGAACCAGACGTGGCGGACCAAACAAAACGCACGATTCGGATTCAGGATGGTTTAGTATTAAATTCCTTGGTCCATAGTTAGTTTGTAATTAAGTCAATAGTTCCCCTGATCGATTAATCCCTTATTCGCGCTATGTCATCTGATTCTGTTTCTAATGCAATCCCTAATGGTTCAGTTCCTAATTCCAGTTTAATTTCTGGTGCTAGTTCCAATCAAAACCAGATCCCTAATCAAAACCAGATTGTTGTGATCAAAATTGGTACGTCTAGCCTAACTCAACCGGATTCCCAAAGCGGCAAAGGGAATCAATTACAAATTGCGACCATTGCGCGGTTAGTGGAAGTAGTGGTTAAATTGCGGCAGTCAGGTTATGGCGTGGTGTTAGTGTCCTCAGGAGCCGTGGGCATTGGTTGCGCTCGGTTGGGCATTACCCAGCGTCCCCGCACCATTGCCAAAAAACAAGCGGTGGCAGCGGTGGGACAAGGGCGACTGATGGGAATTTACGACGACTTTTTTAGTGCTTTGGGGCAGCCAGTGGCACAGGTATTACTCACCCGCAGCAATTTGATTCAACGCCACCATTACAAAAATGTTCATGCTACATTCCATGAGCTATTAAATCTCGGTGTTGTGCCCATTGTGAATGAAAACGATACGGTGTCAGTGGATGAGTTGAAATTCGGCGATAATGACACCCTTTCGGCACTGGTGGCGAGTTTAATCGGTGCGGATTGGTTATTTTTACTAACAGATGTAGATCAGCTTTATTCCGCTGACCCGCGCCAAGATCCAGAGGCAAAACCAATTCGTTGGGTCAGTTTTGAGCAACTACAAGAATTACGGGAAGTCTTTAGCGAACGGCAAGCCCTGAATGGTGCAGGAGGCGGTACACAGTGGGGCACTGGGGGCATGACCACCAAACTAGAAGCGGCGCGGATTGCTTCAGCAGCGGGAGTCAGAACAGTAATCAGCCGAGGGGCAGTGCCGGAGCGCATTGGGCAAATTATTAACGGTGAATCCTTAGGAACGCAATTTGAAGCCCAACCCCAAACCACCACTGCCCGCAAGCGATGGATCGCCTATGGCATGGTTCCAGCGGGGAAGTTAATCTTAGACGATGGGGCAGTGAAGGCAGTGGGTAAACAGGGGCGTTCTCTATTACCAGCAGGAATCGTGGGTGTAGAAGGGAAATTTGAAGAAAGTAACGCCGTCAGTTTGTGTGATCGCAGCGGGAAAGAAATCGCCCGAGGCATTACCAACTATAACCACAGCGACATCGAACAGATTTTGGGCGCCAATTCCCAAGACATTGCCAAGATTCTCGGTGCTGCGGGGGAAAATACCGTAGTGCATCGCGATAATTTGGTGATTGTTTAGCAGTAAAAGTTGATAACCCAGTTCAGGAAAAGACCTTAAAAAAATCCTATGGAAATCTTACCCTTACCACCATTCCTCAAACCCCACCAGAGCAAAATCCGCGTGATTACTCCCAGCGGCGCACTACGGGAAACAGAACGGGTGCAACAGGGTTTAGCGGTATGGCGGGAGCGGGGTTATCAGTTGGCTGTGCCGAGTCCTGAGGAATTATGCCAATCATGGGGTTACTTGGCAGGCTCGGACCAACAAAGGGCAGCACAGTTTCGGGCAGCATGGCTTGATCCGGACTGCGATGCCATTATCTGCACTAGGGGCGGCTATGGTGGCACACGGCTCTTAGAACAGCTAGACTGGCGCGAATTAGCAGCGGCTTGCCCTCGTCCCAAATGGCTGATTGGATTTTCCGATATTACGGCTTTATTATGGAGTGTCGCCCAATATCAGCAGATTGCGAGTTTGCATGGTCCGGTACTGACTACCCTTGCCGCTGAGCCAGACTGGTCCAAGGATTGGCTTTTCGACCTATTGGAAGGGAAGAAAACCCATTGCACCCTAGAGGGAAAACCTTTAGCTCCAGCCATAGGTGAATATCAACCAGTTACAGGAGCGCTCCTGCCTGCGAATTTGACCCTAGCCACCCACATGATCAGCACTCCTCTTTGCCCTGATTTAGAGGGAGTAATTCTAGCGATTGAAGATGTGGGGGAAGCGCCTTATCGAGTAGATCGGATGTTAACCCATTGGCGATGGACTGGCTTATTAAAGAAACTAGGAGGAATTGCCCTAGGGCGGTTTAGTCAGGCAGAAGTAAATACACCGACTTTTAGTATGGTAGAAGTATGGCAGCAAAGGCTAGGGGATTTAGGTATTCCTGTGATCATGGATTTACCCTTTGGTCATGATGGGTCAAATCCGCCGCTGGTGGTGGGGGCAAAAGCCATTTTAGATCCACAGCAGGGTAAGTTATCCTATGATTTAGCTGTTAGTGATTAGTTTTAGCGTTTGATTGATCGGGTTGAGTTGATTACAGTTCTCTGCCATCAATTCCATTCCTTTGTTGCTAATCTTCGATTAATCTCTTAATTATCTTCTAGTTATCTTTCAATTTATTATGATGAATCTAAATCGTGTGACCTTGGTTGGTCGCGTTGGACGAGATCCTGAACTAAAAAATCTCGTTAATGGTTCAAAGGTCGCGACCTTCACCCTCGCAGTTAATCGCCGGACTGGTAACCGCGATGAACCACCGGACTGGTTTGATATAGAAGTTTGGGAAAGAACTGCTGATATAGCTGCCAGTTACGTGCGTAAAGGCAGTTTGATTGGCATTACAGGGGTATTGAGATTTGACCGTTGGCAAGACCGGAATTCTGGAGAGGATCGGCAGAAACCAATAATTCGCGCTGAACAAATGGACCTACTCGGTTCCCGTCGTGATAGTGAAAGTCCAATGGATGGCGATTTCTAAGGTTTGCCTGGGTTGGGAGCAAATAGCCTGGGGATATTGAAAAAATAAGAAAGGAATCCAGCACGATCATCACCAACGGATACAGTTAATTGCAGTTGACTTCATCAATTAGCATCCATAGGTTATCGTCTGTGATTTCCCTTCGGTCAAGATTCCCCAGGCAGAAATCCCACAGCCTCACCAAAGCAATTACGAAACGTTTCAAGTCATTCTTTCTTAGAAAAGAATCCTCTCAGAAAAATGTTTCCCGACCAGAAGGCTTAAAAAGGGGTTCAATTAGTCGTTTGGTGAGCCGAACCTGCGATGGTGCGACTCGTTATCTAGGGGTTGCCATCATTTCCGGTTATCAAAAGTTTATCTCGCCCCATAAAGGTTTCCGCTGTGCCCATCGCGTGCTTTATGGTGGTGAATCCTGTTCCGCTTATATCAAAAGAATTGCTGCTGAAGCGGGGGTAATCCCAGCATTACGTTCCCTAAAGCCTCGATTTGCGGAATGCCGTTGCGCCTATGAAACCATTAAAGCCAATCGCCAGCAGACAGCCCCAGTTTATAGTGCCCGACGGACGAATTGGGGCAGTAATGACAATCTGACTTATGCTTTAGCAATGAGTCAGGGTGGAGGCGGCAATTTAGGTGATGGTCTAGGTGGTAATTCGGAAGGAAATTCTGGTGAGCCACCCCAAAACCCTCAGGGCAATCCCCCAGAAAACAACCCCGAAATACCCGGAGAGATGCCACCACCCAAAACATCGCAGGAAGGCGTTAATCCCGAAGTAGTGAAACCTGACTCTAACTGTTGCAGTGGTAGTGGCGTTGATACTTTAGCGGAATGCACTACCAATAGCTGCATAGACCTTAGCTGTGATGGCATTGACGCAATTATTTCGGAATCGTGTAATTCCATTAGCTGCGATGGTCTAGACTGCGGTGCTTTGGACTGCGGTAGCTGTGGCTGATAGATTACCTAATCACCTATTGGAATTAATTGCCCGGCGTAGGTTTGAGGGTAAAGAGCAAATCAAGTCGGGTGGTGCGATTATCAATCACACTGCTCGTTACCGCCACGCCATTAATGGCATCTAAAACCGCCCGAATTTGGGTGAAATTGGCACTGGTTTTGACTTCAGCCGGTAACAAACGATCCGCCAAAGTCAAAGCTGTGGTCATATTCAAATAGAAATAACCCCCATTAGCCTTAGGCAAACCGGAAGTTAAAATCTTAAATCCATTACTTTCGGGAAGGGTGCGGGTGGGCTTCGGCACAAAACTACCAGACAAATCACCCATTGCCCAGAACACATAACCGTCATCCATTGCGCCCCTGGTGGCAACTATGGTGTTACCCACCTGCCAAGTGGTAAGGGTTTTATTACCAACGGTTTTCGTTTTGACTTCCACACCCTTCGGTAATAAGCCGCTGGAGGCAGATTGAGCCGCAGTATCAATCTTTTTGAAAGCACTTTCTGCCGCATTGGTATCCTTTGCCTGCAAAATCGCCACCAAACCGAAACCAGAGTTAGCCAAAACCCCTTGATTATTCGGAATAGCCGCAATTGCAAATTCCCCAGTCATCCATGAAAGAACTTCCGATTCCAAATCTAGTTTGGTCACAGATTTCACGTTTTGGCGTAATTGTTCCAACACCGTCCCTGACGAAGCATTACCCTTGGCTTGTCCATTCAAACTTTGCCATGATTGATTGAGATTATTCCCAGAAATCAAGAGAAAAGTCTCTTGGGGTAATTTACTGATAATCTTGGCTTCGGTATTAGTGCTAGGATTAGCTGTGGCATTTGCTTTGAGGTATGTCGTAACTTCAAAGCGCAACCCTTCTTTTTGGGTCCCCGCCGTGACGGTAATCGCATCTAGGACTTGTCGCGATTGGGTAATCATCGGCTCACCGAGATTAATTTGCGCCTGCGCCCCCAAAAATGCCAGGGCTACTTCCCCATCAAGATAAACCTGCATTAAAGGTTCCGCAATTTGGGAAGGGGCAGGATTAGTGAATACACTGGCAAATGCTGGCTTTTTCGCTAAAGAAGGAGCCTCACCGCGATAGGTGTCAATGGTGCGCTGCATCACCGCTGGGGTAGTGGCAATGACCACAAATCGTCCCCCTAAGTCTGCTGTGATTACTTTGCTGTTGGGGTCGCGGGTGGGGGATTCGTAATAGGTCACATCTTTATATTGTTGCGGTGTGAACTTTGCCCCCTGTTGCGTCAGTGCCCCCCGATATTGATTCAAAAATGTTTCTGATTTGCCGCGATCTTTAGTGGCAGCAATTACCATGGTTGCCGGAACATTGGCTGGTTGTAGGGGATCGCTCACCAAAGCAGACACCACCATACCATCGAGCCAAGGCTGGACATCTTTGGTAAATTCCATTTTGCTCTGTTTAAGAATGGCATTAAAGGGAGACTTATCGAGACTTTCCCCTAAAAGCTTCTGGGATGAAGGCGTACCAAACTGCCCCAATTTTTGCCAAGGCTCACTGGTGGTATTAAAAGCCATCACCACCTGCGCCTCTTGCGGAATAGCACTGGCTAGCCCCATTAAGCCCCTTGCTGACTGTGACCTTTGCAACCACCAATAGGCGGCAACACCCCCCAACACACCAACTAGCGCTACCCCACCTGCCGCTAGCCAAAATACCTTCAAGGATTTCAATTTGGCGCGATTAGCCGCAATGGTGGCTTTATCTTTGGCGGGATTTGGCTTTGGCTTAGGATTAGAAGAATTGGACATGATCTGCTTAGTAGATGATTGACAAGGAAATATTTAGGTAAAGACTGAGGTAAACCTGACTGGGCATGAACTGGAGCGCATCTTTACAGACATCTAAGGCAAAATAATGTCATAAACGGTGTCATAAATTTAGCAGTAATCTGCCAAAGGCAATCAACCATTGGTTAGTCTAGTACACTTTACGGTGGGTTGTTATGAAAAAAATGGGTTTAAAACCCCGTGCTTCTACCAAGGCTTTACTTAATCTATGCTATAATATACAGCATAAGATTTTACAAATCCATGTTAGTCCTCGAAGCAAAGTTAAAAGGCAAAACAGAGCAGTACGAATTGCCGCATCTATGAGGTTGTACTGCTCTGTTTGTGCGTAATAAGGCTTTGAGGCTATGGATGGATGTCAAGGATAGCGACAAGTATGATCTCAATAAGTATTGTGCTCTACTTGCTAAAGAGTTTGAGTTTGCTAAAAAACTAAACTCGCAAGCCAGATAAGCCAGTGCAGAGAGGGCATGGTCAGCAATAAATCGGTTCTTCGACAACTGCAAAAAGAAAGTATCAGGCAAGAAAGGTTTTCCTAAATTTAAGAAGCGTGGTCATTCTGCGGAGTACAAAACTACAGGATGGAAACTTTCTGAAGACAGGAAATACCTAACCTTGACTGATGGTTTCAAGATTGGCAGACTCAAATTAGTTGGTTCGCGTGACCTTAACTTCTATCAGATTGAGCAGATTAAACGTATCAGACTAGTTCGCCGTGCTGATGGTTATTATGCTCAGTTCTGTGTCGATGTGGAGCGGCGCGAAGAAGTTGAGCCATCTAGAACCACGATCGGCTTAGATGTTGGTTTGAACCACTTCTATACCAATAGTATAGTAGAATCAAATAAGAACTAGAGGATGAGATTAGCATATTGTGCAATGAGAGAATCCAAAGATGTATGTTGATGAGCATAAGCTCTTCTCTTTTTCAGAGCAGCAAAGTTATGCTCAATCTTG
>JBIKNH010000107.1:0-14554 GCA_044358815.1 Pseudanabaenaceae cyanobacterium
CAAGATTGAGCATAACTTTGCTGCTCTGAAAAAGAGAAGAGCTTATGCTCATCAACATACATCTTTGGATTCTCTCATTGCACAATATGCTAATCTCATCCTCTAGTTCTTATTTGATTCTACTATAGTATTGATGAAATTATCTGTGACTACTGCTCTAATTAATGTCTCATTCTTATCTGATTTGACTATAGTCGAGGATGGGCTGGAAATTTCCGTCCTAACATAGCTGATTGTGGCTATAAGTAATTTTCGGCACTAAAAAACCGCTCCGATGAAGGTCAAAGCCTTTACTAGAGCGGTTATTAAACTAACTCTGACCCGCCTGACTAATTCGGTAAATGGGAATAATGGTTCACCCACCGCTTAGGTCAGGGTCTTGTAACTATGGGTCAAACGAACCGGGTAACTATCACTCTGGTAGCACCCGATCCTTAAACACCTTACCCGCCGAGAATGCCGGTACACGGGTGGCAGGGATTTCCATTTTTTCGCCAGTTTTCGGATTGCGTCCTTCTCTGGCTTTACGCTCTCTAGGCTCGAAGGAACCAAAGCCCACCAGAGTCACCTTATCCCCGGATGCAACCGCTTCAATAATGACTTCCAAGGTTGCAGAAAGTACCTCATCTGCCGTTTTTTTGTTGACAGAGAAGCCTTTCTCAGCCGCCTTGCTGGTAATGGCATCTACAAGCTCACCTTTGTTCATAGATTTTTCGGTAAAATGTGTGAAACAGCAGATATACGAACATGCTACAAAACGAGCATTAGCATCTCTAGTGCTGAAAGTGTTGCAGACTAGGGCTTTCGATAGCCTATTCTAATAGGAACTAGCCACTTGTGCATATAGTAAACCGTTAAATCGTAAGCATTTGGGGTCTTTTTTCTTATTATCTAATGTAATAATTTTTTCAAGAACCGCCAAAAAGCCTGTCTAGAGCGAGTTTCAGGTCTCAATGCCAAAATAATAATCTTTTCTGGAGTTGCTAAGAAATCGTTCACATCAATTAATATATGGTTATTTAAATGATGCAAATCAACCATCTTGGGGAGCAAATCAGTCAAGATCGCTAGTCCTAGAGTCATCTAGCATAGTTTAGATTCGGTAATTGGCAAATCCCCCATAGTAGTGGCTATTATCCTTAAATCTCAGGATAAAACGAATTTTTCTAGGGCGACCGCTGCGCCATCGACTTCAACAGAGGGGGCAACCCAGTTCGCCTTGGGTTTGAGATCCTCGGGACCATTGCCCATGACCACCCCAACCCCTGCATATTCAATCATTTCCAGATCATTGAAGTTGTCACCGATAGCCAAAACCTGATCCGAAGTTAACCCCAAAATGTTTTCTGCCAAGTGTTTGACGGCAGTGCCTTTGTTGGCAAGGGGGTTAGTTGCCTCGAAAAATGTAGCGACGGATTTCGTCAAATACAACTGTCCTGGGGTGTACCGTCCCTTAAATTCCGTCAGCATGGTACTGATCAGGGCGGCATCATCACTCAATGCCAAAATTTTGGTGGGAGGATACCCCGCCCCTTGGTTATGCAAGAACTCCCTGAGATCACCGACGGGTTTGGCTTCCACCTGAGAACGTTCGGCATAGGCAAGGGTTTGGGGGGTCATCTGTCGCACATAGAGTTCATCATTAACATAGACATGGACTGATAACTGCTCTGGGGTGGCAAACTGTTCCATATCATCGAGTAATGACAGCGCCTGGGGTAAATCCACGGGCCAATGTCCAACCAAAGCATCAGTTTTAGGATCTTTAATGAATGCCCCTTGATAGGAAATCAATGGCATATCTGAACCAATCGCTTCATGGAAACGTAATGCAGAGCGATACATTCTGCCCGTGGCAATGGCAACAAATACCCCTTGGGCTTGCACCGCTTTGATCGTGGCTTTGACTCTGGGGCTAACCTGATTAGCATCACCGCTGATAGTACCGTCAATGTCCACCACGGCGAGTTTAATTTGTCCCATTGGCTGTTTATCCTAATTTGATGGTGATAGTTTGTGACTAGTGGGTTACTGGTGTTGATTACCTTATTACCTAATAACACTCGATCCGCTGTTTGCCATAGTCGTAAATTCTACAGTTGTCAATTATTTGTCGAGATTTTTATCAGGATATGGATCAAGATATTGGTCAAGAAGAGATTTTTAGTAGCGCCTGGGTTATGTGTTAAATCTCTATGTCTCTTGACACAAAATGTAACATTTTCCCATCGAAATTAAGACTACTGTGCTAGCATCTCAGAAATGCCAAACTATCCCTCTTCGTTGCCTAAGAGTACACAGCGATGGCTAAAGTCTTGGTGCTGAATGCTTCCTATGAGCCGCTTAACATCACAAGCTGGCAGCGGGCTGTTGTCTTATTAATTAAAGGTAAAGCGGAACACGTAGAGCATAATGGCAAAATGCTTTATCCGAACTTCCCTTTGCCGACGGTAATTCGTTTAGTTCACTATATCAATCTCCCCTATAAAGAAGTACCCCTGACTCGGCGTAATGTGTTACATCGGGATAGTCAGACCTGTCAATATTGTGGCTATATGGGGGATGAGTTGACGCTGGATCATGTGTTGCCTAAGTCTAGGGGTGGCGGTGAGTCCTGGGAAAACATTGTCACTGCCTGTGTGCGTTGCAATGTCAAGAAAGGGAATCGCACTCCCAAGGAAGCCCACATGGTCCTGCGTCGCTCGCCCCGTCGTCCCCAGAGTAATCTCAATTTTGAAGTTACCAAGTATTTACGCAGTGGTAATCATGATGAATGGCAGAAATATGTGATTGGATTGTAGATGGATTCTGGTTATAGACTTTCAGCATGAACTTCGACCGTGAATGAAGTTCTATAATCAAAATTCTCGAAATTCAGTCCTCAAAGTTCAGTCAAATTTAGCGTCATGGGTTCCCAATCTCGTCTTTCTGATCTAGGTTCGCATCTAGTTCCTGATCTCAATGTTTTGTTGCTCATACCGACGGGGATCAATGCTGCGATTGGCGGTTACGCTGGGGATGGGTTGCCCTTGGTGCGTGCTACAGCGGCGATTGCTGATACTGTGATCACGCACCCTAATGCCATGAATGGGGCGAGTCTCTATTGGTCTTTGCCTAATGTGCTGTATGTGGAAGGTTACGGCTTAGACCAAGTAACCCAAGGAAAATGGAATCTCCGTCCAGTGCGCCAAAATCGGATCGGTGTGATCCTTGATGCTGCCATTGAGCCGGATCTAGCACTGTGTCATCGGCAAGTAATCATGGGGGCGCAGGCTACCCTGGGTTTAAACATCACGGCGATCGCTACCACTGATCAGCCCCTTGGGGTGGAACTCCGGAGCGGTAATTCTGGGGCAACCTGGGGGACGATTGCCCGCCCTGATGCCCTTCTCAGAGCTGCGCAGCATTTGCTACATAGCCAAAAAGTTGATGCCATTGCGGTGGTGGCAAGGTTTCCCGATGATCCTGATAGTCTAGCCTTGCAACAGTATCGCCAAGGGGCGGGGGTGGATGCCCTAGCTGGAGCCGAAGCAGTGATCAGTCATTTGATTGTGCGGGAATTTATGGTTCCCTGTGCCCATGCCCCAGCCCTCCAGCCCCTACCCCTTGATCCTACGGTTTCACCCCTAGCCGCAGCAGAGGAATTGGGGTTTACATTCTTGCCCTGTGTTTTGGTGGGACTGAGCCGTGCCCCTAAGTTTGTCATGGCAAGCCACACCAGTTATAACCATCATTCAGCAGACCTGACCGCTCAAGATATTAGTGTGGTTTTGAGTCCCTATAGTGCCTGTGGCGGTGCTTCTATTTTGGCACTGTGTCGGAATCCCCAAACTCATTTGATATTTGTCCGTGAAAACACGACCGCTCTGGATGTTACCCCAGAATCTTTAGGAATTGACGGCATTGTAGTAGATAACTATTGGGAAGGTTTGGGAATTATTACTGCTTTACGGAGCGGGATTAATCCCTATGCCTGTCGTCGTCCTTGGCATAAAAACAACATGTACAACTAAGATGTACAACCAACGTCTACAGAACTGATTTAACATCCTATACAGCCTATCGAGCAATTCAGGAATGTCATAGCAGCACTTGGGAAACCAGTTTGAGAAGAAAGATTTATCGAGCAAAAGAAAAAATGTTTTTGAGATAATTCGTATGACAGGTCAAACTATCTATACGGTGTTGCCATAACGTCCAGTCAGTTGGTGACTATGAATCTTTTGGCAACTTCGCGGATTGAAGTATTTCCTGCTGCATAGGCTGTTACGATCTTCTTCCTGAAATAAGAGCGAATATGCTGCCATAGCTTTTTTCTTGCTGTTTTCCTGATTCTATCTATTGTATCCGTCAATACCTTGACTGACCCTATGTTGCGTTATACATCATTCAAATAAAAATACAATTTCGACTACCCTTAGCCATCGGTGCAAGTTAGTTGAGGGTAGTCGAAGCCACCTCCGCAAATTATTTCAGACAACTATAATCCGTGCGATTGCTGACTCATTATCTTGATGATCCTTCTGGTCTTTCTTCGATCTAGCTCATATTTGATCCTGCAACCCCAAAAGTTTTCGGAGAACTGTTACCTAAAACTCATTGAATAGAGGAACTAAATCTCCCTGAACTGGTCAGTAGAAATCGTAAGGATGATAAATGTTGTTTCCGAGGCTATCTTCTGCTCTGGGACTCATGCTTTCAAGAGTTTGTCAGAGTTGATCAGCAATAACGATCACCAAAAATCAAGCCAAACCAATCAAACAAAATCAATTACGACTTTTAGACGTTGTACTTTTGTTGCTAAAGGCGTTATATCTGTGAGGTAATCGCTACTATCAGTTATAAGCCGATTGTAGAAATGTCAGTTAACATGAACTAAGTCTAGGAAAATTCCAACCGTTATTGACCTTTTCCTTTAACTGACTTTGTGTTTGACCGTTATTCACCCTTGTAAATTCCCCGCAAATGTTTACAAAAACCTAAATGCTCGTTGCCTGAGGAGGAGAACAGTGATGTTAGATACTATATTTGGAATTCGTGCCAGTGTTGCCTTGATGGTGTTGGCTGCTGCGGTGGTCTCAGCCCCTGACTTTTCTAACACTGCTGCCCGTCGTCGCACGGCTTCGGAAGTTACTCCTTGGAATACGCTGCCTACGGTTGCCCTGGAAATGTATAAGGTACGGTCATTTAGCTAACGAAATTCCTACTAAGGGTGTTTCCCAGACCTGAGGCGATAGGGGCTGCACCGGAGGCATATCTTGGTTGAAACAGACAGAGAACCAGATAGGGCTTGGGGTGTGTGCTCCGCCGGGTTGTGGGTGATAGGGAGTAATAGGGGGTGAGATCTAACTACTGAAAAGCCAGACCCACAGAGGCATGGTTCCTAAAAAAACTAGGTAGCCACCGATAAAAAAAGTTTTTGTTAATTCTTGATCTAGACGGTATTCGTAGGCTAAGGACAGGTTAACCAAGTTAGGGGGCATGGCACATTGCAGAACCACGGCTAAACGTAATGGTCCCGTGATGCCTAAAAGTGTCAGTAGCGTACCAATTAAAACGGGGATGACGACCATTTTGATACCCAAGCCCAATGCAGCCTGAGGGATCTTCTGTATTTCAGACATTTGGCTAAGTTGCAGACCAATCGCTACAAGACACAGGGCAGTGACTGGTCTTGTAACTATGTCTAGAGTATGGGTCACCATCGGCGGTAAATTTACAACACTCAGGGCTAACCCTGCAATTAATGCCCATAAAAAAGGATGGCGGACGAATCCTAAAGCAATGTGTTTGGGCAGATTTTTCCTGAGCTTAAAATTCTCAAATCTTCGTGCTAAAACGATTCCCAAACCATAACAGGCTAAATTTGACCCCAATAGATCGTATAAAACCGCTCCAGCAATGTGGTTTCCACTCGCCAGGGACAGCACCACCACCAAGCCTAAATAACTGGTATTGCCCACCATCATCGTGGCGAAAATGCTCCCCTGACTGGCTTGGCTCCATTCAGTCAGAGAAAATTTGACGGATTTACCCTGGTGTTCTTTTTCTGCACGCCGGATAGTTTTATCATCAAGGTTATTGATGTAGTAAACCCCAGTAGTACTGCTTTTGATGCGTTCCTGGTTGATCCCTACTTCGATCCAAATCAGGGCAAAGGTCAAACTTAGACCAATAGCGCACCATGCCATCATGGGACTAATGAAAATGCCTAGGTTTAAGGGTTTGCCGTGTAATGCGCTAATGATCAGCAAGGGCACACCGCCCCAATATAATCCTCTTTCTAGATAACGACCGATTGATTTTGTGTTTTTTACCCCAAGTAGTTTCCCGACTATCAGCCCGCCAGAAAGCCAAATGATTAAAGTGGCATAGAGCAAGGTCAATGATTGTTGCATGGTATATGTCTTGTTAATTAATCATAGGATGCTGATTTTTAAGGCAACATAGATGTAGGAGATGTAATAGATGTATGGGAACTGGAATAGACCTGGAAATCTTGCAAATCAGTTCGTGGGGTAATTCGTAGGGTAATTTATGGGAGGATGTTGATCTAAGTTAGCCTGGGTTATCAGTTTTGTGGGGTTGAAGTTACATTTGAATTTACAAAGATTTTAGTAGAAGGTTTTAGAGACAGTTTGTTATTGATTGATGAATTTGATCGATTTATTAATGAATATTGGCGGCTAGGGCTAGATCCGGCATCGGCGGTAAATTACCGGCATTATCGTAAGCAATGGCACGAGGGGTGGTTAATACAGTGAGATCACGCCGATGTTTTGCTTCTTCATAATAGGCAAGGGAGGCTTCCACTTCCCCTAACTCCAGTGTATTGCGAACCCATAGGATACGGGCATCCGCAGGTGTGCGTAATCCTAGAAGATTCATAGCAATAGCAATGGCGGATTTATCTTGGGCTAAATGCATGGGAATCTTGGCTCCTAGGAGGTTTTGCGCCGTGACAGCGTTGGCATAGGTTTTAGAAAAGTCAATCTTGTCTACGAGCCGTTGGGTGGTCAGATCTGCCAAACCAATCCCCATAGCGTTACCTTGGCTGTGGTGACTCAGATCTCGGACAAAGACTTTTTGGATAAAGGGCGGTAAAACCGTTAACTCCTGACAGAAGATTTTTTTAAGTCCCGTAATATTGGTGTCCATCCCTGCCCCACTAATATTCTTACCAATTTCATCAATAATTAGCAGGTCAATATGCTCAAAGGGCAGTCGAGGACACCACGATTTAGCTTTTTGCAGCAAAATTGGTTCTTGGGTTAACCATTGGTCGGCAGAGATGCCATGAATTTCTGCGGTTTCGCCGTAGCCATTTTCTAGAATGGCAATGCCAAAGGCTAAGGGTAACTGTCGCCGCGCTACCTCGTATATGTCAGTAACAACGCGCTCAAAAGCATACTTGGTGAAGTATTTGTGATAGATCTCTGCACCGATCTGTTTGCCCAAACCAATGGCTAACATTTTGAGTAAGCCGCTTTCAATACTACCGATGAACCGTGTATGGGGCTTGACCCGATTCAGTAAAACAATTTTGTCCGCTGCTGCCGCATACTCATCACAATATACGGGCATTCCCAGGGCGGTTTCCCCTAAATATTTCACTGCCATTGTAGCTTTGATTGGTACACCCATAGTGGCTTCGGTAATACCAAACTCTCCTAGGATCTGCCGTTGCCCCTGTGTAGTTGCCCCACCATGACTACCCATAGCAGGCACAATAAAAGGCTGAGCACCCAGGGTAATTAGTTGATTGACCAGGGTTTGGAGAATTTTGCAATGGTTGGCAATGCCTCGGCTTCCCACTGCTACCGCTACCCTATCACCTGATTGAATTTGTTTTGTTAAAGGTAATGTTTGCAATGCTGTTACAGTTTGCTGATCAATATCAGTGATTTTCTGTGATGCGAAATGCTGCGCCAACCGAAACATTTGAGGAAGATCCATACACTTAAACTATTTCATCAAAAACAGGTAACAATCTGCCATTAACCCACTAGTAAACCAGTCATCCTACGCAGAGATTTAGGGCAACGGGTTTCATTTTTAATCCATTTTTGAGGATAGTGATCTAATTGACTTAATAAAACTACTGAGCATCTTTTATCTAACTTTTTAGAACAGGCTTTTTAGGACAGACTGTCTAGGGCATGTCTCCCAGTACATACCTTCTAGTACATGCCTCTTAGTATTAGTACATGAATGTATTACCGTCGCGATGAGGTGTTGAGTCTGAGAATGTCAATGATATTAAGCTGATGCATTACAGAAATAAATTATCCAAGATGGTGATTCAGTCAGTTATTCATAGCTATTACTTCTTTAAAGGGAGTTGATCTGCTAGATTGGTTGGTGGCTAATTGGTTCATGCATAGTTCAATCACATTGCAATCCTAATCAATAGGAAAGATTCATGTATCGGCGCTTTACGTCTTTTGTATTACTTATTTTAGTGGTGTTTACCCTGGTCACTTGCACTAGTCCTAGTCAGGTGGCTAATGTATCACCGTCAAAAACTGATAAGTTTCGGATTTGGTGGAATGAAGGATATTATCCCGAAGAAACCGGAACAATCCAACAAATTGTAAGTGATTGGCAAAAAGAAAGTGGTAAAGAGGCTGCTCTGACCCTTTACAGTGAAAAGGATTTAAGCCGAGAAGTCAAAAATGCCATTGAGCGGAATAATCCCCCAGACGTGCTCTATAGCTACACCGCAGACTTTAATCTGATTCCTCGCTTAGCTTGGCAAAATCGGTTAGCTGATGTCTCAGATGTGATTTTATCCCATAAAGATGATTTTGAGTCTCAAGCTCTGGGTGCAGTTAACTACGTTAATAATGTCGATAAAAAACGTAGTTACTATGCCATTCCCATTTCCCGTAATTCAATTTATTTACACTACTGGAAAGATTTATTACAACAAATTGGCAAAGATCCGACAGAATTACCTAAAGATTGGCAAGGATTTTGGCAGGTGTGGAGTGAGAGCCAAAATGCCCTAAGGAGAAAGGGTAAATCAAAAATCTACGGTTTGGGTTTGCCGATGTCGGCTACAGCTACGGATACTTTTTTTGCCTTTGAGCAATTTCTTAATGCCTATGGTGGTGATGTTCTCAATGCCAAAGGAGCCTTACAAACTAGTCAGGCAGATGTCAGGCAGGGAATCGTTGCTGCCCTCACAGATTACACAAGTTGGTTTAAAAATGGCTTTGTGCCGTCCCAGGCTGTGAACTGGTCAGACCCCGATAATAATGTTTCTTTTCTAAGTAAAGATGTGGTGATGACCACTAATCCTACTCTGTCAATTCCCGCGTCCCAAAAGGCGGATACTACCCTCTACAATGAAAAGATCGGTACAGTATCCTGGCCTAATAAGCTCGATGGTAAACCATTGGTGAGTTTGGTGGCAGTCAAACAAGCGGTGGTTTTTGCAAATTCAGCCCATAAGGAAACTGCAAAAAGCTTTTTATCTTACTTAACCAAACCTGAAGTATTAGATAAATTTGTCAAGGGTTCACAGGGACGATTTTTCCCTGTGATGACCAATAGTATTAAACAGCCTTTTTGGTCTGACTCTAAAGATCCTCATATTTCCATTGCGGCGAAACAACTCCAAAATACCAGGGCATTTAATCAGGTGCTTAATCCTGCCTATACGGAAGTTCAAGCCCAAAATGTTTGGGGTAAGGCAATTCGTGATGTTGTGGTAAATCAAAGTACTCCCGAACAAGCCGCAGATAACGCGATTCGTGAGATTGAAGAGATCTTTAATACTTGGAAATAGTCCCTAGAAGTAGTCTCTGGAAATATAGTTGTTTAAAATGATTTGTAGAAGGGACTTCGATTACGCTCAGTCTGCGGTATAGCTTAACTGAGGGAAGTCAAAGCTATATTTTTTATTTGAATCATCGATAGTGTCTGAAAATAGTGTTTGGAAGCATTCTCTAGAAACATTTTATTCAATAACTAATTACCATGCAATTTCTAAATCGTAGTCTTTTATTTAAGCTAGTTGGTTCGTTCTTTCTATTGTCAGGGATTACCATCGGCTTGGTTTCCTATACCGCTAATGTGCGGGGAAGGGAAGGTTTGAGAAACTCGGTCTTTGAGCGCCTCAAGGTAGCAGATTCCCTCAAAGAAAGTCAGGTGCGTAGTTGGTTTGACAGTAGGCGCAACGATGTAGTTTTAATTAGTGAATTAGGAGAAGTGCGCCAACTGGTTGAGAGTTTACAGCAGGCTGAGCCAGATAGTCGCGAACATACGGAAATCTCCGATAAACTCAGGAGGACATTATCTGCGATCGCTAAGGTAAAACCCCAAATAAATGAGATTTCTGTTTTAAGTGTGACGGGAAATGTTTTGTTTTCCACCAATCGCGATAAAATTAATAAATATCAGCCCCTTGGTAATACGACAACACGATTTACGCGGGATGAGCAAGCGATTACAAAACCCAGCTTTTATACATCCACAGTCACAGGAAAGCCAGCGATCACTTTTGCCACCCCGTTGATGAATAGTAGGGGACAACGCATTGCTGAGATTGCCGTAGATTTGAATCTTAAAGACATTGATAATTTAATTCGCACTCGCACGGGCTTGGGGGTGACGGGACAAACCTATTTGGTGGGTAATTTAGAATCAAAAAGTGCGTTTATTTCTGGTGATATTAAGGAAAGTCGAGTCTTAATCAATGTTGATAGTAATGGAATCAATAATGCTTTAAAAGGTAGCGACGGCAGCGGTCTTTATAATAATTATGCCGGAGTTCCGGTGATCGGTGTGTTTAATTGGCTAGATGATTTGAATCTGGCTTTAATTTCTGAAATGGATCAATCGGAAGCCTTTGAACCGGCGGCACGTTTAGCACAAGAGATTCTGCTTTTGGGTTTAAGTTCGGCGGCTCTGTTACTAGTGGCAGTTTATCTTTTAGCTCGCCGCATTACCCAGCCCATTTTAGCAATTGCGGACACGGCGATTTTAGTGGCTCAGGGTGACTTACAAAAGAGAGCGCCAGTCCTGACTAATGACGAAATCGGTGCTCTGGCTAGTGCTTTCAATGACATGACCAGCAAATTACGGCAGTCAACGGAACAATTAGCAGAATATAACCAAACCCTAGAAGAGAAAGTTAATCAACGCACTGGAGAGATTCGCGCCATTATTGACAACATGGCGGATGGCTTGGCAGTGGTGGATTTGAATAATCGGATTCTCCAAGTCAATGCCACATTAGGAAAAATGCTGCATCTTCCATTAGAGAATATGGTGGGTAAAACAGTACCGGAGGTATTTAGTCCGGAAATTCAGGCACTAATTCAGCGAAGTCAGCAGGATGTTCGCCATGTATACAGCGATGAATTTGTGGCTCCCAATAACATGATTGGCAAAGCTTCCGTTAGTGCGGTGATTAAAACTAATCCTAAAAATCCTGAAGAACAGTCGTGTTTAGGTTCGGTGGTGATTGTCCGTGACATTACCGTAGAGAAGGAAATTGATCGGATGAAAACTGATTTTATTTCTACGGTTTCCCATGAGTTGCGGACTCCTTTAACTTCTGTTTTGGGATTTGCGAAGTTAATTCAGAAGAAACTAGACGATGTGATTTTCCCTGAAATCAAAACTGATGATCGCAAAATTAGCCGTGCCGTGCGTCAAGTCAGTGAAAATATCGAGATTATTGTTTCGGAAGGAATGCGCCTCACTAAACTAATTAATGAAGTTCTAGATATTGCGAAAATGGAGGCAGGGCGCACCGATTGGCGCATGGAAGAGATCACAATTCATGATGTGATTGATCGCAGTATCGCGGCAACTTCCGCCCTATTTGAACAAAAAGGATTAACTTTAATTCGAGATGTAGCAGAGAATCTTCCACCAATTACTGGGGATCTGGATCGACTGATTCAGGTGGTAATTAACTTGATTTCTAATGCAGTGAAATTTCAAGATCATGGGACAATTACCTGTCAAGTAGTGCAAAACAAAGGTTTTCTGCGGGTTAATGTAATTGACCAAGGCATGGGCATTGCTCCGGATGACTGTGGCAAAGTATTTGATAAATTCAAGCAAGTGGGAGACACCCTGACCGACAAGCCCAAGGGTACTGGTTTAGGCTTACCGATTTCTAAGGAAATTGTGGAACATCATGGCGGTAAAATCTGGGTGGAAAGCATTCTAGGTCAGGGTAGTACGTTTAGTTTTACACTGCCTATGACCCAATCTGGAGCCGAAACTACTAAGGAAATCTCAAATAAGGAAGTTTCCAAGGAAATCCCTAATATAAATAATATAGAAGTGATTCGCCCCGACCAGCTAAATGAAGGGCTAGTGAAACAGACCATTAATATTGAGGCTTTGGTGCGACAGTTGAACTCATCCTCTCCAGGCAATATTACCCCCTTGGTGCGGGAACGAAAAACGATCCTAGTGGTAGACGATGATCTCAATACTCGCAAATTAATTCGTCAAGAATTGGAGAGTTTAAATTATTTCGTGCGGGAGGCGGTTAGTGCTGAACATGCCTTAAAGGAGCTAGATAAAGCCAAGCCGGACCTGATTACCCTCGATGTGATGTTACCCGGAATGAGTGGTTATGAATTGGCTGCTAAGTTGAAACAAGATCCCGCAACCTTCAAGATTCCCATTATCATTATTTCGATTTTAGATGGAGATCAACATAACATTCATCTAGGGGTTGACCGCTACATCAGTAAACCCTTTGATAATCAACAGTTATTTACTGAAGTGGAATCTTTACTAACTACTAGTAATAAAACTAAAAAGATTTTGGTTGCCACAGATAATGGACAAACCTTGCAAACCTTGAGTAATTTATTAACCCAGTATGGCTATGAAGTATTTCAGGCAAGTACTAGCGAAGAGATGTTGACTCAAGCTAGTCAAAACTCCCTTGATCTAATTATTGCTAGTACTAAGTTTGCTGATCAACAAAAAACCATCCAGCGGTCTGCGGGTTATTTGGCACCGATTTCCTTTGTATTGGCAGATGAGAAGATTGCCACCTAAAGCCAACTCAAGCTACCTAAACCAGTTCTGGACTCGTCTCATCGTCATCTAATCGTGTCGTCAATGGTTTTGTCCAATGATTGCTCTGATAGTCAACCTAACGGGCGATGAGACTTTGCAATTTATGGTAAATCTCCCGCATGGCATCGGTGTCTTTGGTCTGTAACGCCAGATCATAGGCTTGCTCATAGGCATATCGTGCTTTCTCTGGGTTGCCCCGCGAAGCGTAGAGATCCCCTAGGTATTGTTGCGCTAGGCTGGCTGTGCCCAAATCCTGTTGACCCAGTGCCAATCCAGTGCGCTGTTGCAATAAAACTTCAATGGCTTTGTAGTTTGGTACTTCTAGCCACGCCGCGATCAGACGATCCGTAGCAGCGGCTTCTAATTGCAGATTGCGGGTTTTGCGCCCGATGGTTTGGGCATTGCGATAGTCCGGTAAGGCACTGCGATAGTCAGCCCTAGCCATGTGTAGATTGCCTCGATTTAAATAGGCATAACCTTCGCCGACTAAGTTCCGGCTGTCAGTGCGTTCACTGATGGCAGCGCTATATAACTGGGTGGCAAGGTTATTGTCCCCTTGTAGGGCAGCAATGTTAGCACTGTTATTGATCACTTCAACCAAGCCCAACTCTTGACCATAGGCAACGGCGATCGCTCCAGCATCAATTGCATAATTAGCGGCAGCAGTAACATCACGCTTTTGGGCTGCCAAACTGCTCAAACTATTCAAGCCGTGTAATCGTGCATTTTGATCCCCTAAGGTATTGCCAAAGGATACTTGGCGCTGATAGTTGGTTTCTGCCATGCCCTGAGAACCCAATTGGTTATAGGCATCGGCGATATATCCGGTTGCTTGAGCCATTGCCGCTTGATCATTGACGGCTCGATAATAACTTAAGGAATTTTGCCAAGCTTCAATCGCTTTGCGCCAGTTTCCCTGTTGTTTATAGTTGTTACCTTCCAGGAGTAGTTGATCCCCCAGATTGCGCAAGGTGCGGTTTTCTAAATTCACCACACGGAAGTTATCCCCCAGGGCACGAATTTTGCCAAGATCCCTAGTGGTGATGGTGCGAGGCACACTCTGACCATAGACAGGAGCAGCGGCGATCAGGGTAACTAGTCCCATAACGCCCCACACTTTACGCCTCAAGTTATGCTTATGTCGATCCCGACCCTTGAGGTCACTTATTTTCTGATTCTGATCGCGTTTTTGATCGTCTTTTCGATCACATTGCTGATCCCACCATGTCAAATAGCCCATAATCACCACCAAGAGCGCTGCGGCTTGTAATAACGCCCATATTCTAACGACATATTCCGACTTTGGCGCAACAATAACGGAATAATTTGCCGATTTTTTCCGACAACTGCCCTTGGCGAAAAATTTCACGAGAATACGCAAAAAATAACGCCTCTTCTGCTGATTGAAGTGGCGTTATTGCGTGATTAGTTTGGAATGAAGATTTTAGATTTTGGTTGTCTAGAACGACTTCAGCAGCAGAGCTAAAACCACGAG
>JBIKNH010000277.1:0-4233 GCA_044358815.1 Pseudanabaenaceae cyanobacterium
TTTGTGATTTTTAGAGCGTGTTTGAGAAGTTTTGATCCCCCTAAATCCCCCTTAGAAAGGGGGACTTTTTTAGTCTTTTCCCACCTTTTTAAGGGGGGCTAGGGGGGATCAATCATTATTTTTAGCGAATATGTAGACTTCCCAAACACCCTCTTAGGTAGGAGGGATTATTTTTCGAGGGTTGTTTTTCGAGCAGATGTTTAGCCGAAGATTTCCGCAGGATCAGCGGACTGAACGCGCCGCAAGGAAATCGCGCCGGAAATAGTACACATCACGACCGTTAAACCCAAAATAGGAATTGCTTTATCCCAGATATACAGAGGCAAACGGGTCGCATTTTGGGTCAGATTATACAAACCCATAGAGATAAACATCCCAGGGAAAAACCCTAAAACTGATAGAACTACTGCCTCCTGTAGTACCACCTTAGACAGGAAAAAATTGTTATAACCCATCGCTTTGAGGGTGGCATATTCCGCTAAGTGATCAGATACATCGGTGTAGAGAATCTGATACACAATCACAATCCCCACGATAAAGCCCATCACCGTACCTAAACTGAAAATAAAGCCAATAGCGGTACTCCGTTGCCAATAACCCCGTTCAAATTCGATAAATCCTTCCATAGTTAAGACCTTGACATCATTAGGCATAATGGCGGCAAGTTGTTGTTTAACTCGATCAATATTTTGGCGGGTCAGATCAGGATTATCTTTAACTTTGAGACTGGGATCTACACTAATCAGCGATAGGTTAATCAAACCTTTACGGCGGTTATCAAGAATTCGCAGAAAATTGGCATCACTAGTAATAATTGTGCCGTCTGCGGCAAAAGATGCCCCTAGTTCAAATAAACCACCAATAATTAATTTCCGATTGGCAACTTCTCTAGTGACGAAGTTCGGACAGCGAAAAGACTCAGGGGTGGTTTGGGTTTTTAGGGCATCGACACCACATTCTTTGACGACGGGACCAAAACCATCAAAACCGTGGGGTACAGCGGAATTTGGCACAAATCGGGAACCACGATCAAATAGAACTACATCCTGTTGTTTGATTAAAGAAAGATTTTCGGCATTGATACCAGGCATCTTGAAAATCTTGGCATCGGGATCGCCACCAAGGATCAAAATATTACGGGTCTGTCCGGTGGCATCTTCTTTGATTTTCCAGGCTCCTAAACCAATGTAGAGACTATTAACGGACTCTACCCCATCCACTGCCATCGCTTGGAAGGTGCGCCGTTCCGAAAAGTTCCGCATCCCCACCAAATTAGTGGACTGGGGACTGATCAGCACTAGGTCGCCTACGAGATTACTTTGCATCCGTACAGCACTGGTGAATAGGGCATCACGGAAGCCGATCTGCATAAACATCAGAATGACGGCAAAGGAAATTCCGGCGATGGCGACTAAAAGGCGACTTTTTTCGTAGGTGAGTTGTAACCACGCTAGAGGAACCGCAAATATCATGACTGATTGTTTTGGTAGGGAATAGGGGGAATCAGAGAAAGGGCGCTCTAAAGGGCGATCTTAACGCGCACTTGTAGGTTAGTCAGGCGAGAGACTTTGCTGCTGTTGTCTAGTTTGATCTTCACTTCCACAACGCGCACATCGGTTTTTGCTGCCGGATCAGTACCAAGGACATCGTTTTTTGCCACCCGCATACTGATCTGTTCCACTACGCCAGTAACTTCCCCTTCAAAGGCTTCGCTGGTAATTACGGCTTTTTGTCCTTTCTGGACTTTGCCGATGTCGGTCTCGTAAACTTCAGCGACGGCATACATTTGTTGGGTATTGCCAAATTCAAATAAGCCATTTACGCCGACGGATTCCCCTTCTTTGGCGTAGACTTTCAGGATTTGTCCGTTTTGCATGGCGCGGACTTGGGCTAGTTCTACGTCGATCTCTGCCCGTTTGATATTAACCAAGGCGGTTTGTAATTGGGCTTCGGCGGCTTGAATGTCCGTAGGGCGTACTTCAGCGACGCTGCTAAGCAAACCCTGGGCTTGTTGGGCTTGGCTTTGGGCTTGTTGTAACTGCTGTTGGGCTTGGCGGAGTTGCTCTTGGGCGGTGCGTAATTTCAAGGCATAGCCGTCTAGGGCAGACTGAGAAATTGCCCCTTCTTTGAATAAACTTTCATAGCGCTGAAATTCCCGCTCTGCAATGGCAACCTCGGCACTAATGCGGTTTACATTGGCTTCTGCTGCCCCCACATTGGCAATGGCGGCACGGAGGGTACTTTCTTGGGCGTAGATGTCCCCTGACTTGGCTCCGGCGCGGACTTGGGCTAAACGGCGGTCACTTTCTTGGGCTTGGCTTTGGGCTTGCATCAAAGCGGCAACGGACCGATCATAACTGTCGAGGATGGCTAGGACCTGTCCTTGTTTGACTACATCCCCTTCTTTGACTAATAGCTTGATTACCCTGGATGAGCCTAAAGCCGATGGTGAACTAATTTTGACCACTTCCCCCGCTGGCTCTAAGCGTCCTAGGGCAGTGACAAATTTGGGGGTGTTTTTGGGTTCTTCTTTGGGGGCGGCGGTAGAAGCGGCATTACTGGCGGTGTTGTTGCTGGCAAAACGACTGATGGTAAACCATGCTGATATGCCCAGGGCAACACAGGCTAAAACAATCAGGGGCAATAACCACCGATTGCGAGGCTTGAGGGACCTAATTGAGGTTGATGAGCTAGAGTCCTGACTGCTGATAGTTTTAGGGCTGGATTCAGTGGTCGGGGGGTCATTTTTTTTGTCTACCTGCATGAAATTTGCCTCTTGCATCATGGGGCGTGGGAAAGTAACAAACGGAAGTAACGAATCTAAGTAATATCCAAACAATATCTGAATAATATCCAAGCAATATCTGAGTAGCATCTAAATAGGATCGAGATAGAACCCAAACTGGATCTAGACAGGATCTGGATAGGTGCTAAATAGGCTCTATGAGCGCTAGATGGGCAAGGTGACTCAACGATAGGCTTAAACATTAAACAGCAGAAACTTGATAGCTTAATTACCACCTTATAACTTAGGGGCGCAGTTAGGTATCACCCAGATGCTGAACCTGTAGATATTGAGTTGGGTATTTGGTTGTAAACCATCTAGATTTTAGGCAATTTTTCTGCCCTGTAGTTTCTAGGATAGGGGACTTGCAGGGAGAGATATCACTTTTTCCCTGGGACTTACATAGGTTTTTGATGAGGATCTTGTAAAATTTTTAGGATGTGAAATTTTATGGCTTTAGATTTTGGTTGATCGATATTAACGACTAAATCTATAGATTTACGCCCTGGTGATTTAGGCGGGCTTTCTATTAGGTAATTTTTCAGTTGGCTATCCAAAATATTTCCATCACTATTCATATTAATATCGCCAAAATCTGCTAATTCATCAAGATAGTAAACAAAATATAGAACTAAATATAAAACTGACTGTAGCAGGCTAAATTCTAATCCCTAAAAATTGATCCCCTTTGTTTCGTGCTGATCCCTAATTTTTTTCCTAGGTATTGATATTGCTCTGCATAGGTTACAAGTTTTGTTTTGCCTGAGATGATGCAAATTATTAAATGTTGAGAAATTCAAATCAATCTCTTAATCAGAAATAGTCCTAGTTGGCTCAAGTTCTTGATTAGGATAATTTGCTTGATTAAATTACTGGGATAAATTACTTAATTCAACTGATTTAGTTAACTAATTTATTAAGCTTAGTTTATTAGGCTGATGTTTCTAAGTCAAGATTTCAAGGAATAATCAACTCAAATATTGAGAGTCACGGTAAATTATGGTAAGATAGATTTTAACTAAAATAAATTTTATGGATCGGGTGACTCAGATCGTTCTTGAGCCTTTGGCGAATAATGTTTTGCAAAAGACAATATTCTTTAAACGGTTAGAATGGGAATAGATCGGGAGATGAGAATTAGTTACTATCTGCAAGTTTGGGGAATAGCAGCTAGGATTTAAATAACTTTAAATAACTTTAAATAATACTTGCTTTGGCAGATTTATCTAGAGCAATCATCCAGATAAACTATCTAGCCCAAGCGCAAAAACATCAAAAACAGTGCGGGAACATGAGACATTGTGAACCATTGCGGGGAATCTAACTAAAAGAAATTTCTTTTGGTCGGGGTGATTTCAAAAAAATTTTCAAAAAATTTTCAAAAAAGAGGTGTTAAGACTTGCAAAGTTTAGTTGCTATTATTTTTCGTATTTATTGTTATTTATGAG
>JBIKNH010000108.1:0-14510 GCA_044358815.1 Pseudanabaenaceae cyanobacterium
GATTGGGCAAGTTCAGATAACCAAATAAAAAGTATAATTGGCATCTTACCAAAAAGCCAAATATTCCAAAGCAAATCTTCATGTAGATGCTGTCTGCCTGCATCAGTTAAAAAGCTGGCATTCACTAAAAAAGGAAAACTATAATTTACAGATGTTGGAAGATAGGTAAAGATTAAGTTACTTTCCTTGTCAGGAATTTTGATCTGATCATTTTCTATTTGAACAGCAAATGAAAGCTCTGTCTTGTTCGATTGTCTTAGTTTTTGAGGAATGCGTACATCATTCTCCATCAAACTTTTTATCGAATCATCAACATCGATCTCAAAGCTTTTCAAAAGCCATTCACTAACTTTTTGCGACTTCTTTTTAAGAATAACCACACCATTCTGTGTGATTTTCTCTATCGAAAAAGTCAATGAGTTTTTAGAAATTGTAATCTTTATTTGTTTACTTCTCAGAAAAAGCAGTATTTGTGTATTGGAGAATAGTTCAAATAGCTCTTTTTGAAGTTTTTCAGTGTCTTGGTATTTAATAATTGTAGATACATTAAAGCTTTGAGTAGCGGCGATTAACTCTTTCGGCAAATCAGTCCATATTGGAATAATCTGCCAAGGCATTTTGATATTTTTCTGCTTTTGTTTCCTTGTTCTTTCGGCTTCCCAATCTTCTTTTACTCCCCAATTATCTTTCCAGTAACCACCCCAGTGTTCTTTGTCAAACTTAAAACAATAGTTTCCAGAATTGATGATTACTAAATCAGAATGCGAAAAAACAGATTTAAATCCTATCCCTTTGAATCCAGTTTTATTTGCATCACCTCTTTTGTTTCCATCTCCAACGCTACAGACAGACTCAATATCTACTTGTGTAAAGGGTTCGCCATTATGTGAAACTACTAAATATTGATCTACGATTTTAATAGCTAGTTCAAGACTTCCACAGGTGCTACTTGCATCGTCAGCATTCTGAAGTAATTCGTAAACGAATCTTTGACCGTCAGTGTAAATGTCTGTCGATAAAGACTCTAAGGAATTAGCTAAATTTTGTGCTGATTCAGGACTTGTATAGTCTGAATTTTGTTGTTCAAGTTCTTCTATAAACTTTCTGGCATCATTTACTCTCAACATAAGCCACTGTAGTCTTACTTGTTAGTTTTTTGTTAGGCGTTGTCCTAACGCTGATTTACCCTACTGAACTCAATTATATCATAACCACATCAAAATCTTTTGTTAGATGCTATCAATGGAACGGATAGATAAGTCAAGGCTTACCAAAACGATACCCTTTACCATAAACCGTTTGAATTAGGGATGGCTGTCCGGTTTGGTCAATTTTACGGCGCAGCAGTTTAATTTGGGCGACAAGGGCATTACTGAGGGGTTGCTCATCATGCCAGAGATATTGAGAAATCTGATCATGGGTGAGGAGTTGTTCCGGATGTTGCAGAAAGTACCGCAAAAGCTGAAATTCCTTTTCCGATAGGGGAATACCGCTACCTTTGATTTTGCCGTCTAGGTACAAAACCTGATTGGTGGCATCGAGGACCAAATTACCGTAGGTGATCTGTTCCCCAGGAGATGGTGGCACGGTGGGATCTTTGCCATGCCCCTTAGAGCTTTCGGCTGTTTCCGTGAGCATTTCTTTCCGGCGTAGCCATGCCCGCACCCGCGCTAATAATTCCCGTAAATCAAAGGGTTTAATGAGATAGTCATCCGCCCCGCCATCTAGTCCCATGACCCGATCATCTAGGGTGTCTTTGGCAGTCAGAAATAAAATCGGGGTTTGATCACCTAACTTGCGTAGCTGTTGACAGATTTCTAAACCGGACATTTCCGGCATGAGCCAATCCAAAATCAATAAATCATAGACTTGATTTTGAATCAGTTGCCAACCTTGCGCCCCATCGGTTGCCATGTCTACGGTATAGCCTTGGTTAGACAAAATCCTTTGGAGGGGTTTGATTAGTTCTTCTTCGTCATCGACTAATAGAATGCGCATACTGGGAAAATCCTAGGTGCAACGTCGCCATCTCACATCACGAATCACATCTCAAAATCTAGATAAAGCCTTTACCTTGGGTGAGTTCTGCCCACACTGTCACCGTACCTAAACTGTTACCTGCGGCGAGGCGTTTCCCTTGGGGTTGCCAGGTCAGGGTGGTAATTTCGGCAATGTCACTGTCTACGGCTTGTCGCCATGTTTGGGCATTATGCCAAAGGTTAATTCGTCCATCTTTGCCAGCGGAGGCGAGGATTGGGGTGATCGTGGGGGTTGGTTTCCGTGATTTAGTTTTGGCTGACTTACTACTGGTACTGGTGGCAGGGGGAAAAGGTTGAAAGGGTTGGGGCTGAAATGCCACCGCTGTCACTGTACCGAGGTGTGCCCGTAAAACATTGCCATCCCAGCCGATGTCAGGATCAGAATGTTTGCGCCACACGACAATATCCGCACCACTGCAAGAAATGAGTAGGGGTTCACTATTGCTGTCTGGTGTAACCTCCGGAGCCGACCAAGCAAAGCTACGGATTTTACCTGGAAAACCCTGCATCCGCCAAGGTGAAGGCTCAAAGTTATCCCCTAGCCATTCCATGACCACCACAAGTTGATCCAGGGTTCCCAATGCCAAATATTTACCTTGATGATCCCAAGTTACCAGCCCCGTTGCGGTGGGTAATTCAAATACTACGGGATCTTCATACCAGTCTGACCGCTGCCATACTTTGATGCCTTGATAGCCGCCCACTGTAAGCCAGTCACCCGTTGGATGCCATACCACTGCCATTACCGTAGACTGGTCAAAAGCAAGGGTCGTAATTAATTCTTGGGAATCGGCACGCCAAACTTGTACGTATTTACCTAAGGCAAAAGCTAGCTCTGGTTCTGTGGGATGCCATGCCAATTGATCGACCCAAGTTTGCCCCACATCAATGGTGTGGACTAACTCGAAAGCGGTTCCCTGTTTTTTTAATGCTGAATCAGATATAGATTGACGCTGCCACAGGTGTACTTTGCCGTCCTGACCGCTGGCACTGAGCCATTGACTATCCGCCGCAAAAGCCACCACATCATAGGGCTGGTCAGTGGCGGGTTGCAATAACTTGATACCAGATTTTTCTTGCCAGAGCCAAACTTCCCCTGCTGCGGTTGCCCATGCTAAACAAGTGCCATCTTCGGACCAGTTCAGGCTCGTAATGTATTCGGTGCAGTGTTTTTGCCAGAGGGGTTTAGGTTGCAGAATCGCGGACGTGACTTTAGACACAGGATTTTAGAGCGGTATATGGACACTCTTGAGCATGACCGATTGAGGTTAACACTTTAGGGATCGCCATCGCAACCGGATCGCCATCGTTAGTCATAACTCGTCAGTAGTCGTCAATTAGGCTGTGAGGCAGTGCCAGCTTAATGATTTTAATGAGTCTCTAGGATGGGACGCACAAACCATAAGCGCCGTCGCCGATCATAGGAGATACAGTCCACCAGGAGGTTGTTGATCTGTAAAGGTAGCTGTTGATTGCGATGCGCCCGCCGTAACATCGTCGCTGAACAGTCTAGAATTTTTGCAATTTCTGCGGTACGCCACAGACGGGTAAATAAGTCATCTGGCACATCCGCCATTGTTTCTGCAATCTCGCGCCAAGACTGTAAATAAGCCGCTGTTGCATCGGTATGTTGCACAATGGTCTCCTCTGGTTCCCGCGTCACTAGGGGTGGGTCTCCATCAAGGGAGCCATAAATATCAGTGTCTACATAAATCCGCAAACTCAGAATATCTTGCCAGGTTTTGAGATACTCATAGTCGGTACTGGTATCATCACCAGGGGATTCCGTACTATTAGTGTGATTTGGCTGATTAACTGAGGGTTGGCGCAGAGCTTGCACTACATCCCGCAGCATCTCTTGAACTAAATCCTCCTTGCCATTCTGATACAGTAAACAAAGCTCTTGTACCAGAGGCAAAAGGCTGTCAGGAATAGCAAACGGTGTTAATCTTTCAGGTTGCGGCTTAGCAGGCACAGAATTTCACCACAAACAATACTTTTGAGATGCTCGCTGGATTTTTGCCAGTTACTGACTGACTACAAGCTGCTAAGCCAAACCAGACATAAGGGCTAATTTAACAACTTGATTTGTGATGACTATTAGTGAAATAACCAGTCAAATGACAGAATACTTCAACATAGTATCTAATTAGTCAAACACTTTAGGCAGCGACTTTGGGCAACCACCATTCTACTATGATTGTCTTGGGAATAGCTTTAAGCAAAATTACCTGACAGTGAAGAAACCCAGATAAATCAGATCATCATAAAATTGAAATAAACTACAATTGGTTCAATTACAATCACAAACGAAAATTGATTTTCAATGACACAAACAGCATTATTTTTGACTAAATCAGATTTAAAAGTGGCGCAAAGTTGCCCAACCAAATTATATTACAAAAAACTTGGTTATCCCACCAATGACATGATAGATCGCTACAGCATCATGTTAAGTGACGGCAGATTTGTAATTACTAAAATCGCCCAAATTCTCCATAAAGATGGGATTAATTTACCTAATTTACTACCTAGTCATAGTACTATGGCTGATGCTGTGAGCAAAACCACAGAATTATTAAAGCAAGAAAATATTACCTTGTTTGAACCTGTAATTTATCACGAATACAAATATATTTGTCCTCATATTTTGGTTAAAAGAGGACATCATATTCAACTGTTAGAAATTAAAACTAGAGGCTTTGATAGTCAAGAAAACCAAGCTTTAATTGAACACAGAGGAATCAATATATTTCGGAACAAAAAAACTGGTGGTATCGGCGGTGAGTGGCGTAGTACATTTACCGGTTTAGGCTATGAAATTCTTACCTTAAAAGCTTATTTAGAGACAAATTTTCCTACTCAGGATCAAGAATATTCTTGGCAAATTAGCGCAGGTTTAATCATGCCTGATCGCAGCAAAACGAGCCATCAGGATCAACTCTTAAACCAATTTACCCTCAAGCGTACTAGCACCCACAATTTTCCTCACCAATGTAATGGACTAGCCATTGATTTTAGCGGTGATGCAGTGGCTATTACTGCGGATCATTTCTTGAGTATTCTGGACGTTACCGAAGAAATAGAAATGATTTTACCGGAGATTACACCTTTAGTCGATCGGTATTTAAGTAGCTTTGAAGATGGCAAAATTACTAAAATTGAAACACCGATTAGTAAGCACTGTAAAAACTGTGAGTTTCATGGCAATCGTCGCGATCCCCGTGATGGATTTCGAGAATGTTGGGGTACTTTAGCTGATGTTCAACCCCATATTCTTGACTTATATCAAATGGGGCGATTAGGGGATCATGATGCACCATTAGTTAATCAATTAATTGCTGAGAAAAAAGTTGGTATGTATGATGTTCCTTTAGAGTACATTACTGATCATAATCACGGTTCTCGGCAACTAATTCAATTAGAATATACGCAAAAACAACGGGAATGGATTTCTGAACAATTGCCTAAGATCATGGGGCAATATAAATATCCTTTGCACTTTATTGATTTTGAAACTTCACGGATGGCAGTGCCTAATCAAAAAGGCATGTTGCCCTATGAACAGATAGCATTTTTATGGAGTTGTCACACAATTCCTAGTCCTAATAGCAGTGAAATAATTCATCAAGATTGGTTAGATATTGAAAATCCATTTCCTAATGTACAATTCGCTGAGTCATTGATGGAATGTATTGGCGAAACTGGCACAACTTTTGCTTGGGCTAACCATGAAAACAGTGTCTTGAGAGATATTTATTATCAGATGAACTACTATCATTATGATCAGCCTAAACTAAAAAAATGGTTAGAGAAAACTGTTAAGTTAAATAACCATAGTAAGGGTAAATTTATCGACATGAATGCTCTAACCCATAAGCATTATTTTCATCCTTTAATGAAGGGTAGAACTTCTTTGAAATGTGTCTTACCAGCGGTTTGGCAAACTAATTCTTATTTGCATCAACTAGATGAATTCAAATCTTATTATCAAGTTAAAGATAATGAAGTGATCAATCCCTATAAAGCTTTACCAACGGCTCAAATTAATCAACATAGTGTGATGATCAACGAAGGCGAAGAAGCAATGCTTGCCTATCAAAATATTATGTATGGTGAATATAAAGATCAGCCTCAACTTAAGCTACAATGGCGAGAGTTATTACGTAACTATTGCGCTTTAGATACTTTAGCAATGGTAATTATTTGGCGGCATTGGGAACATTTAGTCCGTGAAATTCAAGCTAGTTGAATTCCAATTAAATTCTGATTAAACTTTAATTAAATTGAGGATATATGATACAGAAATCCAACAAAAAAATTCTCCTCAAAAGGTTAATCATGAACCAGCTTGATCATAAAATTACTGTAATGACAATTCTAGGAATAATGATTTCTGGGCAAGGTTTGGACTTAAATAACTGGGCTTTAGCGTCTCAACCAAGTGAACCTAAACATGTTTATCCTCATGAAGTAAAAAAGACTTATCTTAGAGGTTGCGAATATACGAATACCCCAGTATTTTGCCAATGTACGATAGATCAATTACAGGCTAAATATAGTTTTCAAACCTTTCGACAATTAGAAAATGAATATCTAGAAACAAAGAAAATTCCGCCTGAAGTTTTAGAAATTTTCTGGTTTTGTCGTAAACAGTCAAGCTCTAAATAGTTCTTCCTAAATAATTTCTGAAACGATTTGATCAAATACTTTATTAATCAAATACTCTATAAATACTCTATTAAATAAATCTTATACATTCCATGACTGGTAAAACCCAAGATTTTATATATGATTTAGTTGTAGTTGGTGGGGGAGCCGCTGGAATTTTTAGCGCTATCATAGCCGCAGAAAACAAACCTGATTTTAAGATTTTAGTCCTTGAAACTAATAGCAAACCCTTAGGTAAAGTAAAAATATCTGGCGGCGGCAGATGTAATGTAACCCATGCCTGTTTTGATCCCATAACACTCAGCCAAAATTATCCTCGTGGATTTCGCTCGTTGCGCTCTTCTTTTAGTAGATTTCAGCCAGAAAATATGGTGCAATGGCTTAATCAAAAAGGTATTAAACTTAAAACTGAACCGGATGGCAGAATTTTTCCTGTAAGTAATTCTTCGGAAACAATTATTGATTGCTTTATGGATTTAGTAAATCAATATCAAATTAGACTATGGTGTGATCAAAAAGTTGTCAGTATCGATCAAAACCCTCAAATAAATGATAATGAAAAAGATGTGTTTAGGATTAATTTAGAATCTAAAAGACAAGGATCACCTAATCATCAATTAATCATAACTCATCGTGTACTTTTAGCTACAGGTAGTCATCCCAGTGGTTATAAACTAGCGGCAAAGTTAGGGCATAAAATAATTGATCCAGTGCCATCTTTATTCACATTACAAATTAAAGATTCCCAGTTACATGAATTAGCTGGAGTCAGTGTGCCTAATGCAATAATTCGTTTGCAAATGCCACCACAAGTTAAAATTAGTCGTGATGCTAAATTAGAACAACAAGGAATTGTTTTAATGACCCATTGGGGGATGAGCGGACCAGCGATTTTAAGATTGTCTGCATGGGCAGCTAAAGAATTAGCTTTAGGGAATTATCAAGGTAAATTATTAGTCAATTGGGTTCCTGATTTAACCTACGAAGCATGTCAAAATATTTTACAACAGGCTAAAACTGATGCTCCCAAGCGTTTAGTGCGTAATTTTTGTCCATTGGAATTACCATTGCGATTATGGGAATATTTAGTAACTAAAATAAATATTGCTGATAAACGCTATATGGAACTATCAACTAAAGTAATTCAAGAAATTATTAATGTGATTAGAAATGACCAGTATGCTATCAATGGCAAGGGCGTATTTAAAGACGAATTCGTAACCTGTGGTGGTATTAATCTTAGTGAAATTGATTTTAAAACCATGGAAAGTAAACTATGTCAGGATTTATATTTTGCAGGAGAAATCCTTGATATTGATGGTATTACCGGAGGGTTTAATTTTCAAAATGCTTGGACTACGGGCTGGATTGCTGCCCAAGCAATGACTCATTGTAATTAAGTTTTAGTCAATTCTAATCAAGTTGTAGCTACATTCCACTAAATTTTAATTAAGCATTATGTATCTGTCTAACTCCCAATTAAATACAGCAGTAGAAATTAGCCAACAAAATCATGAGCAGCTGCAAAAACTAGCTCATAATTTACTTTGGCGGACACAAATTGACTACTTATCCCAATGGCAAACGAAACCTCAAAATACTGATAATAGTCAGACTAAAACAGAAACAGATTTACTTTTAGTTAAACCAACTATCAGCAAAAATGGTAAATCACAATTAGTATTTCCTAAAGCTGCAACTAAGATTTATCTCACAACAAATATCGAAATTCCTCAGACAATTGAAGGTATTTCTTTTAAGCAGGGACAGATTTACTTTGATGTTATTTGGTGGGCGCAAGATATTACGATATATGCCGATGGAGAAGTAATTCAACAAGGGGATTTGCTGGATCAACAGGCATGTATTCTCTTGCTTGATTTGAATCAAATAAATCAAAATCAAGACTTTTCTGAGAAAAAATCCATCAAATTAGAAATTATTTTAGACAGCCCACATCATGATATTGGTGCTCTACAAAAGTCAATTATCCGCTATCGTTTACCCCATGAATCATTAAACTCTCAAGCAGTAGATTTGAAAATTACTGGAGATATTTATCAGTTTTATCAGGAACTAATGATTCTCGATCAATTTATACCTAAATTCAATGATACTGAACAGAAACTACTAAATCAAGTTTTGATTTATGCCGAGAATATTTTAAGTAGGGATTTTGACGAGTTTACCTTATTTAAGATTGAGGAAATTCGTCATCAATTATTACCTTTAGCCCATTATATACAAGAGATTAAAATTCATTTATTGGGTAATTCTCATATTGATGTGGCTTGGTTGTGGGCTATTGCAGAAACTAAAGAGGTAATGCAGCGTACTTTTAATTCGACAATTAATTTGCAGCGTCGATTTCCTAAGATGACATTCAATCAAAGCACCGCCCTTTCCTATGCTTGGATGGCAGAAATTGATCCTGATCTTTGGCAATCAATTAAAAAAATGGTAACAACAAATCGCTGGGAAACTATTGGCGGTATGTGGGTAGAACCTGATGCTAATATTCCCAGTGGTGAATCTTTAATTCGTCAGATTCTTTATGGCAAAAATTACTTTGCTACTCATTTCAATCAAGATGTTACTATCGCTTGGCTGCCAGATACTTTTGGCTTTAATGGACAATTACCCCAGATATTAGTCAATAGTGGATTTACTTTATTTATTACGCAAAAAATTAAATGGAATGATACAAATGTTTTCCCACATCAATTATTTTGGTGGGAAGGCATTGATCAGTCACGGATTTTAACTTATTTTTCTAATGATATTGGCAAAGGTACTGATGCCGTAGAAATCATGGAATTTGCCACTGCACAAATGGCAAAGACTCAATTGAATGATGTTCTGTGGTTATATGGTGTTGGGGATCATGGTGGTGGCGCAACCGCAGGAATGTTGCAAGATTTAGAACAATGGGAAAAAAGCCTATTTGCACCTAGAATCAATCACTGTTTAGCAAAAGAATTTGGTCAGATTTTAACTCAAAATGTTATTGAGACCAACATTGAGACCAATATAGATTTACCCGTTCACCAAGGGGAATTGTATTTAGAGTTTCATCGTGGTACTTACACCACCAAAGCTGATCAAAAGAAACAAAATCGGTTAACAGAAATCAAAATTACTAACACTGAAAAGTTATTAGTTTTATCAGAAATATCTAGTGTTAGTCAGTGTGATTTTTCAAGTACAATCAAACCACAAATTAATGATTTATTAACCAGTTCATGGCAAGGATTACTATTAAATCAATTCCATGATATTCTGCCCGGCACTTCAATTTGTACAGTTTATGGCGATGCAAATCAAACTTGGCAAGAAATTGATCAAAACTTAAATTCTATCCTGAAAATAATCGCAGATATTACGGAGGCAAGTAAAGCCAAACATGATGATATTCGTAATGTCAATAACTATGTTTACAACTATTTGAATTGGGAACATAGTGGCTTTATTTGTGTCGATACTAAAATTGTAAATTCACTGCAAAATAGTTTTACTTCTAGCACCCAAAAAACAGCAGAGTTAATCCAGCAACTGGACTCAGACAATTATTTATTATGGGTAGAACAAATTCCAGCGTTAAGTAATCCTCAATTGAATATTACTCAGCTTAAACCGCCATTATATCAGTTAAAAATCTTTGAATATGCCACAGAAATTATTCTTGATAATCAATTATTACGAGTGACTATTAATCGACATTTAGGCGCAATTAGTCAAATATTTGATCATCGTTTAAAGCAAAATCTACTCCATGCCCCTAGTACATTACAGTTTTTTCAAGACACTGGACAATATTGGGACGCTTGGAATATTGATCCTAATTATGAACAATTTCTCCTAGATTTACTCATCGTAAATGATATTCAAATTATTGAATCAGGACCATTAAGATTAGCAGTTAAAATTATTACGCAATTCCAAGATTCAATCTTTACACAAACTATTTATCTTGATGCTTTTCGTCCCATAGTTACAGTTAGTAATTCCGTAGAGTGGCAGGAGCAAAATGTTTTAGTTAAAGTGGCATTTCCATTGAATTGGCAAGGTAGTTCTGCCACCTATGATATTCCAATGGGTACGATTGATCGTAGTACTTTAGCGGAAAATTCTATTGAAAAAGCCAAGTTTGAAGTACCCGCACAATTATGGGCAAATTTGAGTGATGATCCGCAGTCAATTGGTTTAAGTATTATCAATGACTGCAAATATGGTTATGATGCCAAACCCGATCAATTACGGTTGACATTGTTGCGTAGTCCCCAGTGGCCTTGTCCAAATGCTGACACTGGACATCATGAATTTACTTATCAAATGGTTCCTCATTCCGGTAGTTGGCGTGATGTCAATATTCCCCATCTTGCCTATGAGCTAAATAATCCCCTACATCTTAATAAATTGCCGCAAGTTTCTCCATTTCTAGAAATCACTGCACCTAATATTATTTTAACTGCACTGAAACCAGCAGAAAACGGCAGAGACTATATAATCCGTGTCTATGAAACCTTCGGCATAGTTACTAATTGTCAGTTCATGATCAAGCCTAGATCTGGTCTGGCAATTACCTCAATTGAACTATGTGATCTATTAGAAAACCCTCATACAACAGTTAGTTATTTCATATTAGATGATGGTTCCTATCAGTTTACCTCTGAATTTTCGCCCTATCAAATCCTAAGCTTTGTATTACAAATAGGCCAAAGAGTAGGTTGACTTTATTGACCATTTGCGATACTCAGCAAAACTAGAGCAGCTATTTCCTCAGTGCATAATCTCAGAAACTAACTATGATTTTCACAATGTGGTTATCTGGCAATCTATCGACAGATTATGAGATCTAGAGTGCCATGATAGAGGTATTTCTAGAGAGCCATGAAAGTGGTAAATAGAGTGATTAATAAACCTACGAATAAAGTTGTAATCAAAGTGACAATTAAAGTGGTAAATACTTGAGCCGATTAAATATACTCCATTGAATTTGTGAAAACCTTTCTAGAAAGCACTTTAAGGATTTTCTTGGGAGTTATTAGTCTGTTTTTGGGATGATTTTGACAATGGATCTTACCTAACAAAAGTTAAAATTTTTTGACCACATTTTAAATGCGTAAATATACTTAATAAGTATAAGTGGATCAAAAATCCTAAATATTTGCTCAAACAGTGTTCAAATTATGCAGACCTATGCAGATATTACAAATTTCTGTGGTATTTATTTGAGCAGATAGTGTTAGGACTAAAACTAAATAGAAAATGCAATTAATTGGCAATTAAGCACTTACAGTGTAATCTGATGGATTAGTCTGCAGTTTATTGCTATGTCATCTACGACACACAACTGGGAACACACTAGAAAATAGATTTAGTGCTGAAAATTTAGTGCTGAGGCACGTGATTCTTGGTGATTCATGTCAGTGTGCCCCGTTTGCTCAACGAGGCTCCCCCAAGGCTTAAGGTATTGACTTGATGACAAATCAACTAGAGCAAACTATTTGTTTGTTTAATCATGTCATTTTTGGTTTGACAGTAATATTATTCCCAAAGTTTCCGTATAGTTCATAACCAACTGGTATTCCATATCCCCCAACTGCTGAAAAACTATGAAGCTTCACCCCGTATATACCTACATTCTACAGCATTCTTTCATCTCCAAATCCACTCGATTAGCCACGTTTTTAATAGCTTGCTTCATATCTCCACTGGCGTGGCATGGTGAGGCTTTGGGGCAGGCGGGCGTTGTTATTACTGGGACTGGTGTTAATTCTGTAACATCCTCATCATCAGCCCAACCCAATGTAGTCATAGGTAATGGTGCAACTGGTCCTGGCGCTGGTCCTGGCGTAGCAGTTGGTGCGGGGGCAAATTCTTCTGCCACTGGTGGGACTGCGGTGGGTCCTAGTGCCGGTGCAGGCAGCCAAGGAACTGCACTGGGGCAAGGTGCACAATCAAACGGTGCTCAGTCTGTGGCCTTAGGTCAGGGTGCAACTGGTTCAAATATAAAATCAGTTGCTATTGGGCAAGGTGCTAGTTCTAGTGGTAATCAGTCCACAGCCGTTGGTGCTTCTGCAAGTGCTACTCAAGCCAACTCCGTTGCTGTCGGTCAGGCAAGCGCCACTCAGTCAGGTGCTGTGAGTATTGGTAATGGCACTACCAGCAACGCAGCCCAAGCAGTATCTATTGGTACGGCAGCGGCTGTTAATACTACTGCAGACAATAGTATTGCCGTTGGTAATAGTGCCACTGTTGGTACTAGCGCAACTGATGCATTAACTGTTGGTAGTTTTTCTAACGTTGGTTCAGGAGCTACAAACGCTGTGGCGGTTGGTACAAGCTCAAATGTTAGTTCTGGGGCTGTATCTTCGGTAGCAGTGGGTAGTGGGGCTACTGTAGGTGCTAACTCTACTCAATCAGCGGCATTCGGTCCGGGCGCTCAGGTTTTGGGTAATGCGTCTAGGGCTATTGCCACGGGCAATGGAGCGACCGTTAGTGGGGGGGCAACAGAATCCATTGCTACTGGTTCAGGTTCAAGCGTTGCGGGTAACGCGACTCAAGCCATTGCGATGGGTAGCGGCGCAAGTATCGGTACTTCGTCGGTAGCATCTACTGCCATTGGCAAGGGGGCAACTGTATCTTTAAATACCCCTAACGCCATTGCTATGGGTAATGCATCTACTATTAGTACAGGGGCCGCAGGGGCAACAGCGCTAGGTAATAATACTCAGGTTGGCAGTAATGCAACTAATACTGTAGCCATTGGTAACAGTGCCCAAATTGCCAACGGTGCTGTTGGTTCTGTCGCTATCGGTAATGCAGCCATTGTCAACCTTAATGCCACCAATGCCATTGCCCAAGGTAGTAGTAGCCAAGTTAGTGCCAATAACGCTATAGCCATTGGTAACACCTCCGTTATTAATACTGGGGCAACTGCTGCTACAGCTATTGGTTTAAACTCCACAATAGGAAGTAATGCCACTAACTCTATCGCGTTTGGTAATGGGGCAAATATAGCCGTCAATGCTACCAACGCCATTGCCCAAGGTACCAGTGCCAACGCTACCCAAGCCAATACAGTAGCCATCGGTAATACGGCTCAAGCTACGGGTGTTGGGGCTTCGTCATTCGGTTGGAATGCATCCGCCACTAACCAAGGGGCAACATCAGTCGGGGTTAACTCCAAGGCAAGCAACATCTTTTCTACTGCATTAGGTGATTTTTCAGCAGCGACAGGTGACGCAAGTTTGGCATTAGGTCGGCTCTCGGCTGCCAGTAATACCAATGCCGTTGCGATCGGTACTGGTGCTGCTGCCAGTGGTACTAACTCGATTGCCACTGGTACTAACTCCGTAGCCGACCAAGCTAATGCCATTGCCACAGGTAACACGGCTAAGGCTACAGGGACGGATTCGATTGCGACGGGTTCTAATTCCGTAGCCAGTGCAGCGAATACCACAGCAGTTGGGAATACGGCACAGGCAACGGCAGCGCAAGCCACAGCGACTGGTTTCAAAGCTACTGCTAGTGGGACAGATTCGATTGCGACGGGTTCTAATTCCGTAGCGAACTCGGCTAACAGCACAGCCACAGGTAACACGGCAAAAGCAACGGCAGCCCAAGCCACAGCCACAGGTTTCCAAGCTACCGCATCAGGTGCAGATTCTATTGCCACAGGTTCTAATTCCGTAGCTTCAGATATTAATACCATTGCCACAGGTAACACAGCCAAAGCAACGGCAGCCCAAGCTAATGCCACAGGTTTGAATGCTGCTGCTTCGGGTACTGATTCGA
>JBIKNH010000278.1:0-4219 GCA_044358815.1 Pseudanabaenaceae cyanobacterium
ATCAGGATGATATTACACCTGCAACGGAATCTGTAGAAATTCAACTGAAGGGAGCAGATCCCTATAGTTTGGCAGATGATTTGCTGATTATTCCGGTGCCAGGGCATACTAAAGGGCACACGGTTTTACTTTATCGGAATCAGTTCTTATTTAGTGGTGATCACTTAGCATGGTCGGCGCGGCTGGGACATTTGCACGGGTTCCGTAATGCCTGCTGGTATTCTTGGCGTGAATTGGTTAAATCGATGCAAAATCTGGCGCAGTATGATTTTACATGGATCTTACCTGGTCATGGGCGTAGGTTTCATAGTGATTTGGATACCATGCGCCAAGAAATGGCTAAATGCTTGCATTATGTGGAAAATGCTTGATTGATACTTGATAATTCTCGAATGATTTAAGAGCTATAATCGCCCATAGGTTGACTACTTTTGAGAAAACCTCGATTGATGAGCATCAACATAGCTGGTTTTAATTTGAGAAGTATCAGTAGACTTTTTCGGTAATTGAGACTGATCGCGATTTTGCACTAGAACAAAAGTGGCTACTGCTAACAGAAAATAACCGAAAGCTTGTTGCAGTCTTCGTGGTGAAATGAATTGCGCTAAATATGTCCCTAAAACTGTGCCGCAACCTGCCCAAAATGTAAATGAAACCGTGAGATTAGTATCTAGGGAAGTGTGTCCCAAATAACCCAGTAAACCCGCCACAGAATTAGCGGCAATGATTAATAAGGAAGTGCCCATCGCCTGACGCATGGGAATTTTACCCAATAAAACCAACGCTGGCACAATGGCAAAACCACCACCTACTCCCACAAGTCCGGTTAAAATACCGACGGCTATTCCTTCAGTAGCTAACCATAAGCCGCAGTATCGGCAGAGTGGTTTCATGTATTCGGCACTGTCTAGTTCAGGGTTTAGGTCGTGGTTGAAATCAGGTTCAGAATTGAGTTCTTGATTTGATTTGAGATTTGATTTAGCACTCGATTTAGTGCCAATATTAGAGCGATAAATCATTAAACCAGCGGCAATTAACATCGTCATGCCAAACAATGACATTTGGAATGCACTGCTCACGAAAGGTAACGCTGCAATTTTTGCGCCGAGATAAGCTCCCACCATCGTTGCCGAGCCAAAAATCAAAGCGATTCTAAAATTTAAGTTACCACGCCACCAATGGGGAATCGCTCCTAATAAACTTACTGTACCCACGATGATTAAAGTCATGGCAATGGCAGACTTAGGCGGCACTCCCATCACATAAACCAATACTGGTAAAGCTAAAACGGAACCACCCCCCCCTAATAGTCCCAAACTAATACCAATTCCCGCCGCTAAGATATAGCCAATCAGCCAAATCATAATTTATCCTGAGATTGTCCAGAGATTGTTCTTAATCACTTGTTGGTTTTATCCTCATGGTCATCCCTTCTCTAATAGAAGTTGCAATGTAACATCTATTAGAGAGAAGAGAAAGCCATAAAATGGAGGCAATTACCATTTATTACCGTTTTGTTGGTTATAGGGAAGCTTCGCTAAAAGTATTCCCATTGCGCAGGTATTGGTTGCCCCAGCAAAAATCAACCCAGCACCGACAAAACCGCTCAGCCAAAGGAACTTCGGCGAAACCGTCATGCCCAAAATCGTACCTGCAAGAACCAAAGAACCAGCAACGATTTGTACTTGACGGAACAGGCTGATCGGCGCATTAGCACTACGTTCTGTGCCATAACCAGCATTTTTCCAAGTGGGTAAACCACCGCGTAAATGAATTACGGAATCAAAGCCAGCGGCAAGGTATTGTTGCGCAGCTTTAGCAGAACGATTTCCTGATTGGCAATAAAAAACTAGTTTCTGTTGCGCAGTGGGCTGAAGTTGTTCGGGAGTAAACTGGGATAAAGGATGGAGCTTGGCACCTGGAATCCTTTCGTTCGCATATTCTGGAACTTCACGCACATCGACCAGCAGCACTGCATTAGCATCTAGTAATTGTTTGAGGGTAGGGGCATCGATTTCTTGAAGTTGGGCGTTGTTTGTGCTAGTCATAATGGTAATTAGGAAAATATTTGGGGAATTATTTAGGAGATTTTACACTAGAAAATCCAATGGAAGATTAAGCAGAAGTTGCTGCCAGATCGCCACACTTTTGATTTGCAGGTACGGCTTCCATAATTTTTTGTGGATTAGGTAAATTTAGACCATCCATTAAAGCAATGAAATCCTGACGGCTCTTCCCAACGAAGCGCGGATTGTAGCGTTTTTCTTCGCCAACGGACGAAACCGTATGTCCCCGATAGTCATGCCCAGGATAAATTAAAGTCGTGTCGGGTAAAGTCCAAATCTTTTCTGTAATAGAATCAAATAACACCCCAGGATCACCGCTTTGAAAATCAGTTCTACCACAGCCGCGAATTAATAGTGAATCTCCTGTGAGTAAATGGGTGCCATTGATCAAATATGCCATGTGACTGTCAGTATGTCCGGGGGTAGCAAGGGCTAAAACTGTAATGCCATCTATCACTAAGGTTGTGCCATCCCTGAGCAATTGATCGGCACAGTCCACCTCCGATAGGTTTGGCACAATATTCTTACAGCCAGTGACAGCGCGTAATTTTCCCGCTCCGGTAATGTGGTCAGCATGAATGTGGGTTTCTAGGCAATAGCGCAAACTTAAGCCTAATTCCTTCAGTAATTGCAGATCCCGCTCGTGCTGCTCTAGAACTGGATCAATCAAGATTGCGGCATGGGTTTGGAGATCCGCAACTAAATAAGTGTAGGTGCTAGTTACAGGATCGAAAAGCTGCCGGAACAACATGGCTGGAGCTTCTGTTATTGGGTTAGTGGCTAGGTAGTGCAGCATATTACTCATGACTGGATTCCCTGTGGGGAACTAGGCTAGTTGTTCAACTATATAACTATATAGCAATATAATCAAATAAGCAATGCCCCAGTTATTATGAATTACACCAAGAAGGTGACCATAAACAATGGTGAATAAAAATGACGGCTCAAATGCTCAATAAGATTTGGTGCAAGGCAAAAACTCAGGCTTAAGGGCTAGCATCAGCAACTAACCCCTAAGTATTTCTGTTCAGGTATCTGGATTAGGTATTTTGGGGGACAGTCAGATGCTCCCTACATCATGACCATGCCACCATCGACATTAAATGTTTGTCCTGTAATGTATGCCGCAGCGGGGTCAGCAGCTAGAAAACGCACCATACCAGCAATTTCTTCTGGCTGTCCATAACGTCCCAGGGGAATCATGCCTAAAATTGCTTCGGTGTTGGTCAGATCGGCGGTCATATCCGTAGCAATAAAACCAGGGGCGACGACATTAACCGTGACTCCTCTGGGGGCTAATTCCCGTGCTACGGTTTTAGTCAAACCAATCACCCCAGCTTTAGCCGCGCTGTAGTTGGCTTGTCCGGCATTACCCATCAAACCGGATACTGACGCAATATTAATGATCCGTCCTGACTTTTGTTTGAGCATGATCTTACTTGCAGCTCTGGTGCAAAGGAAAACCCCTGTTAAATTGAGATTGATCACCGCCTGCCAATCTTCGGTTTTCATCCGCAACAGTAATGTATCGCGGGTAATGCCAGCATTGTTGACTAAAACGTCAATGCGTCCCCAAGTGTTCATCACAGTTTTGAACATGGTTTCTACGTCTGGTTCTTGGGAAACGTCACCCTGTACTGCCATGGCTGTGCCACCATTGTCAGTAATTATCTTCACCAAATCTTCAGCGGCTGAGGCAGAACTGGCATAGTTGATCGCCACCTTAGCCCCTTCACTAGCTAAAGCCAAAGCCGTGGCGCGTCCAATACCTCGTGATGCGCCGGTGACAATAGCCACTTTATCGGTCAAATTTCCCATAAATCACCTATTAATTACTGAGATTAATTGCTGAGAAGTCACGCCAAAAACATCCGTAATGCAACGGAGTTTGTTACATCGGACTGAGATTAGTGCAACTTCTGATCTTAACGTGAGTTAAGCAGTGCCAAACCGTTTGGTCTTAAACCTTGGTCTTAAACCTTATAGTTATTTCAAATAATTCTGGGACAGTCTTGTAAGGAGATAAGCGGACAAGATGTCCGTCCCACCTTTATTGATGTCTTGTAGGTCAGACATCTTGTCTGACAATAGCCCCCAATAACGTCCCATTCTTAATTTGATTGACTATAGTTGTAAACTGTTTGGTATTTATT
>JBIKNH010000109.1:0-14362 GCA_044358815.1 Pseudanabaenaceae cyanobacterium
AAGCCTTTCCCATGACAAATCCTCTGCTATCTTTGCCTTACGAAACTGCTTTAGAGTCCCTCGGTGATGACTATTACGATGTGGTGGCGGCGGCGGAATTTCCCCAGAAAATTCTCCGATGGCGCAATGACGCTGTATTGACACAAATTGGCTTAGAACCATCCCAAGTTACTGATGATGACTTTATTGCCGCTTTTGGGGAATTCCAATCCGTGCGCCCTCTGTTGGCTTTGCGTTATCACGGGTATCAGTTTGGTGAATATAATCCCCAACTAGGTGACGGTAGAGGTTTTCTCTATGGACAGGTGCGGGGCATTGATCAGGAACTCTATGATTTTGGTACTAAAGGCTCCGGTAGAACTCCTTATTCTCGCCAAGCTGATGGCTTTTTGACCCTCAAAGGTGGTGTGCGGGAAGTCTTAGCTGCTGAGGCTTTACATCGCATGGGAGTCCGAACCTCCCGTTGTTTGAGTGTAATCGAGACGGGCTTAAAACTCTGGCGAGGTGATGAACCATCTCCTACTCGCTCTTCTGTAATGGTGCGGTTTTCCCGTTCTCATATTCGGTTTGGCACATTTGAGCGACTCCATTGGTTTGGTAGAGATGATCTGATTCGCAAACTGCTGGATCATGTAATTAGCATTTACTATCCCCATCTTTGGCAAAAGCCCGATCAAGATGCTCAATTCTATCGGGAATTAGTGCAACGGGTCGCCACTCTGACGGCACAATGGATGGCGGCGGGGTTCTGTCACGCGGTACTGAATACCGATAATATGTCTATTACGGGGGAAAGCTTCGATTATGGTCCCTATGCGTTTATGCCCTACTACAATCCACGATTTACGGCGGCGTATTTCGACTATGGCGGACGTTACTGCTATGGGAATCAGCCTGGAGCTTGCTATTGGAATTTATCCATGTTGCAGGCTCCTTTAAAACTAGTCATGGCACAAACGGATTTGAATGATGGCTTAGAGGAATTTAAAGGCACTTATCAGCGGCAATATTGCGAACTGATGGTGCGCCGTTTAGGATTTGATAATTTAACGGAACCAGAAATAGAAGAGTTGCTCGATCCGACGTTTGCCATGTTTTCGGAGGTGCCAGAAATTGGCTACAATCAGTTTTTTGTGGCTTTACGAGAAGGTTTTAGCGCTAATTGGCGTGAAGATTTGGCACAAATTGCGGCTTACTTTATCAATCATTTAGCACCAACTATTACCCCAGAACAGAAAACTTTATTGGAGCAGTGGGCTACGGTCTATCAACGGTTTTTGCTCCGTCACAGCATAGATGATCAAGAGCTAATTAAAACCCGTTTAACTCGCCATAATCCCCAAACGATCTTGTTACGTCCCGTCATTGAAACAGTTTGGGAAGCCATCGCCCAAGATGACAATTGGGAACCTTTTAACCAATTAGTCTGTGATTTGGGCAAATGATCGGTAATGGGTGTATATTATTAGGTGTATATCAGAGTAGATTGGGTGTTTGTGTCTTTATAGGCATTCTCTTAATTACCATGACTCGATACCATGCCTAGGTTCAATATCTAATTCCTAAATTCTCCCCCTGAGATTCCGTCCTAAAATTAAACCCTAAACTGACTTTTTTCGCTTACTTCTCCCCTACTTCTTGAACTTAGTTTGAATCTAAATCGCAAATATGCAAACCGCTTCACTCCCTGATACCGTCAAACCCACTATTGCCTTCGCTCACCTTGGTTGCGAAAAGAACCGAGTTGATACAGAACATATGCTTGGCTTGCTTACCCAAGCTGGCTATCAGGTTGATACTAACGAAGATTTAGCCGATTATGTCATCGTTAATACCTGTAGTTTTATTGAAGATGCTCGGCGAGAATCCGTTCGCGCCCTCGTTGAATATGCGGAAATGGGTAAGCGGGTGGTAATTGCGGGTTGTATGGCGCAGCATTTTCAGGAACAATTACTCGAAGAACTTCCCGAAGCTGTGGCATTAGTAGGCACGGGCGACTATCATAAAATCGTTGATGTGATTCAAAGAGCCGAACAAGGGGAGCGCGTTACGGCTATTTCCCATGAGCCGACCTATATCGCTGATGAAACTGTCCCCCGTTACCGCACTACGAACCAATCCGTTGCCTATGTGCGTGTGGCGGAAGGCTGTGATTATCGTTGCGCTTTCTGTATTATTCCCCATTTGCGCGGTAATCAGCGTTCCCGTTCCATTGAGTCCATTGTGAGCGAATGCCATCGCCTTGCGGACGAAGGAGTAAAAGAAATTATTCTCATTTCTCAAATCACTACTAATTACGGCACAGATATTTACGGGCAGCCAAAATTAGCGGAATTGCTCACGGCTTTGGGCGAAGTGGATGTACCTTGGATTCGGATGCACTATGCCTATCCCACAGGCTTAACACCAAAGGTCATCAAAGCGATGCAGGCTACACCTAATGTGGTTCCCTATCTTGATTTACCATTGCAGCATTCCGATCCCGATGTATTACGAGCGATGAATCGCCCTTGGCAAGGGCGGGTTAACGATAAAATTATCGAACAGATTAAACTCGCGATGCCCGAAGCAATCATGCGCACTACTTTTATTGTGGGTTTCCCTGGTGAAACAGAAGCACAGTTCCAGAATTTAGTAGAATTTGTACAACGCCATGAATTTGATCATGTGGGCGTTTTTACGTTCTCTGCTGAAGAAGGAACACCCGCCTATGATTTGCCAAATCAAATTGATGAAGAGGTGAAACAAGCTCGCCGCGACGCTTTGATGACTGTGCAGCAAGAAATTTCTCTCCGTCGCAACCAACAGGAAATCGGTAAAATCGTTCCAGTATTAATGGAACAGGAAAACCCTGAAACTGGAGAAATTATCGGACGTTCGGCACGATTTGCGCCGGATGTGGATGGGGTGGTATATGTCAGCGATCCCACAGGAAAAGTAAGTTTAGGAGACCTTCTGCCCGTCAGAATTACGAATGCTGATCATTATGATTTATTTGGTGAAGTAGTTGAGTAATGGTGAATAGGCAGTGACACGAGAATTAGTTACTGTCCTATTTGGTTGTTTAGGCATTTAAGAATTATTTAAGAAGTCACCCAAGAAGTTATTCAAGAGCATTTATGTCTATGGTTACTGCGCCTCCGACTTCTCCTTTAACATGGACGGAATTAGGAGATTTGGTTAATTCTCAATCTGCTATATTTCCAATGGATTTAGTCAATGGTCCGACTAATGCACAGACCAAACTACGGCTTTTCGGGCAAGACGAATCATCGATTAGAGTTACTCTGTATCGAGATCATCATGCTTGGTGTCCCTATTGTCAGAAAATTTGGCTGTGGCTTGAAGAAAAACAGATTCCCTATCGCATTGAAAAAGTCACCATGTTTTGCTATGGGGAAAAGGAACGTTGGTATAAAAAGAAAGTACCTTCAGGAATGTTGCCCGCAGTAGAATTAGACGGTCGGCTGATTACTGAAAGTGATGATATTCTCATTGCTTTAGAGAAAGTCTTTGGTCCGCTAAATGCGGGCATGACTGATCCTCAAGTAATGCCATTGCGCCGATTGGAAAGGATGCTATTTCGTGCCTGGTGTAATTGGTTATGTTATCCCACTAGTTCGCCACGACAAGAAGCCACCCATCGCCAAGAATTTGTTGCAGTAGTGAATCAAGTGGAATCAGCTTTGGCAGCAACTCCTGGGGCTTACTTCCTATCGGAATTTAGTACCGTTGATGTGATTTTTACACCCTATGTAGAACGCATGAACGCGAGTCTCTATTATTATAAGGGATATTCTCTAAGAGAAGAGAATCCCCGATTTGCGGCTTGGTTCGACGCAATGGAAACTCGTTCCACTTATCGCGGTACTCAAAGCGATTTCCACACCCATACCCATGATTTACCACCCCAAATGGGCGGCTGTTGGAGCAACGATGAACCTCAGGCTTTAGCAAATCAACATCGGGTGGATCATGGTCCTTGGTTCGGTTTACCTGATGTTGCTTATCCTGAGCCGGAAACAGCACGTTATGAAGCTTTATATCGGGTAGTCAAACATCATCAAAATCTAATTCGCGTTAATCCCATACCTGATCATTTATTTGATGAGGCGCTTCGTTGTGCTTTAACTTATATGATTACTAGTGAGGAATGCACACCACCACAGGATTCTGAAATAGGTTTGCGCTATCTTAGAGATCGCATTAGTGTCCCCCGTGATATGTCAATCTATGCTGCGAAACATCTGCGCCATGCCTTGGAACACACTGCGGCTAAATTAAGTGATCGTCAGGGTGATCCAATTCCCGTTAGGCATAGACGGGATCAAGATCCAGCTAATTTCTTAAATCCTTAGCTCAATCCGCCATAAAATTATGGAACCTTTTGCTTTACTTTCATTACTACAGATAACTAATTCTGGTTTGCCAATCGGCGCTTACAGTTATTCCGACGGGTTAGAATTTCTCTGTAATTGCGGTAAGATTAATAGCGCTGAAACTCTCTCCCACTGGCTAATTCAAGAATTAGATTATGGCGTGGTTCGCTTAGAATCAGGAATTTTATGGCGGATTTATCATGGTACTGGGAATTATGCTACATCGAATCAGGTTTTAGAGCAGAATTTAGATAGGATTATTTATTGGAATCATTATCTGTCTGCTACCCGCGAAACCGAAGAAATGCGTCTTTCCAGTTGGCAAATGGGACAATCCTTAGCTAAGCTAATTCTAGAACTAAGTTCATCATCTCAGTCAAGTTCTAAATCAACCGATGATTTAAATCAAATCAATCAAATATTTGCTAAACTGCCCACCAGTAGAGATAATTCTCAAGGTTTAGGATGTAATTTTGTTACCAGTTATGGAATCGCTGCCAGTTATTGGCAAGTTCCGCCCCAGGAGATGCTTTTAGGCTATTTAATGAGTTGGGCAACTAATTCCATTAATGCTGGAATTAAATTAATTCCCCTTGGGCAAACCGTTGGACAGCAACTATTAAGAGAACTTTATCCCAGTATCGTTCAAGCTGCTGCTATAGTGCCTAACTTGGCTGATCATGATTTGGAAAGTTGTGGTTTCGGTTTGAGTTTAGCGAGTATGCAGCATCAAGTCCAATATTCGCGATTATTCCGTTCCTAGAGGTTTTCTAAAGCTTCCCAATTACCAGCGCTGCCCCGTTATTAATGGCATCACGACAACTTTGATCGAACTGACTATCATCAATCGTTCCAACTAACAAATTAGATTCAATTATTGCTGCTGGAATTGAGAACGGCAACAGTCGTAAAACTAGATTCAAGCGTGCAATTTCTACCATTTCAGGAAAAACATCACAGCCATAGAGATGATTTTGCAGAATGTGGGTAACCCATGCCCCTAGCATCATAGGATGAGATGCATTAAGAGTTATAAGATGAGGTTCTTGCACTAGCTGTAATTCTGAGTCTATGGGACTCTTATCAGGTAAAGAGCCTAAATTGAGAAGTTGTTTATAGGTGTGCTGGTATTCTGCTAATAGGAAATCTAAAATCGCAATTAAAACAATCCCAGCACCACAACGACTATGAATTATTTTAAGCTGTTGTAAGTTCTGATAATGAGCTTCCCAAAAAGCGAGTTTAGCTTCTAATGCTGTATCCTGTTGAGGCAAGGGATAGCTATTTCTGCTATATAAGTATTGTCGCACCTGAGTTACAGCATTAGCAGTCTGAAGCAAGATCTTGGAAGGAAATTTGGGATTACGTTTTTTAGAGAGTGCGTGACGATCTTTCTTGAATTGTCCAATATCTTTCACTAACTCATCCCATAAACAAGCCAGTACTATTCCTGAAACCTCTTCTTTTAAGTCAAAGCGATTAATTTCTTTGATTTGCCGACAAAGCTCATCACCTACAAATAATTCTCGATCCAATACGGGATCTTCCAGAAATAAACTGTAATCATAATCGCTAATTGGTGGGATATGACGAGTGTTACCCTGTCTAATCCATCGAAAGACTGCTTTATAGTTCTCCCATACGGGCTGATCCATGTAAGGATTCTTAAATTCATAGGCATCTCGCATTAAATAACGCGGTAAGATACCATTAGTTTCTCCGAAAGTAATAAAAACTACGCGATTTAAAAGTTTTTGCGCATTCCTTAAAGCCTCATATTCAATAATCTGTTCCTGATCTAGTTCCTTAAATTCATTACTGGGATTAACTTTAACTAATTCCGTAATTGTATCAGTAATATTGATGTTACTATTAATAGACTGCTGTAAACGATACCGAAAATCTTTAATTAATTGCCCCCGAATCTTCGCATATTGTTGATAAAAACTGCGCAGAATATCATTTTCTAATTGCTGACATTCGTGCAGTAACTGGGCGGTACGAGAAACTTCTTTGCTAGTGGGAATTTTCTTCAGTAGAGTGCGCCGACTGAGAAGAAAATAGAACTCGCGCATTTTCTCTAAATCAGCTAGTTCCTCAAAAACGAAAGATTGCACCAATAAACTAGGATAATTCTGATGATATAACCATAAATGCTGAAAGTCTGTCACAATCAGCCATTCCGTTTCAGGATGACGTGGTTCTGGTTTACCCTGATACTGATCAGAAATTGTGATTTCCGCAACTATATCACAGCAATTTTCGCCAAAGAAACCTAAAGCTGATTCAGGATGAAACTCCAACTCTGCCAACTCATTATCATTATGGAATGGCGAACGATAACCCAAGATTTCTACAAATAAATCATGTAAAAATTCGGCTTCTGTAAGTTGATTATGGATGTGCCCATCAGTGCCAAACCGCAACCACTTCTCAATAAATCGGAACCGATCTCCGAGATTATTGGGAAAGCCAAAGGAAGCCAGTCGCCTACGGAGTGGCTTTTCGTGAAATAGCGCGTAATGGAGAGTTGGCGTAATCATCCATGTCTCTTAATCATGGTTCTTGATCTAATTCAGCTAAAATTTTGGCTTGTTCCTCTGGCGATAAACTTTCCCATTGTTTCTTGAGAACCGCCGTTTTATATTCTTCTATTTGGCGATTATAGGTCATATTCTGGGTGATTGCCCGCACTGCGTAGGTGAGAAGCCAACCAATTACCACTAGCAGAAATACTGCTTGACTCCAAATTCCAGCGTTAATGTCACTAGCACCGGAGATACGAAATACCCCAAAGAGGATTCCACCGGTGGCAAACAAACCTAAGGTAATTAAAATCGCATCGATTCGACGCATAGTTTTGGACTGACTAAAAGTTGACTAAAAACTGACTAGAAGTTAATAAATGAAGTTAATCAATAAAACCTACAGATTTACGAACTTGTATTTTGCAGTGACCGCAAAGATTGATCACAAAAGACTGCTCACAATTGCTCATAACTGACCATGAAAGCTGAAAATAAAAGCCTAGGTAGTCTCACTGCAACCCATAGGCAAAATCAAAGAAGGTTTAAATGAAGGTTTAAATTATGAGGTTCAAAAAAATTAAACCCGAGACTAAAAACAAGTCTGAAACCAAGTCTCAAATTAGCATCTAGGCTAGACCTGACCTAATTTCCTTTAATCCCTTTCTAATTTTACCCTGTTGATTTACTAGCGGAAGATGCAGTGAGATCGGTATTATCTGCAATGCTGGAAACTTAACCAATTCCCCTAGATTTGTCTCGGTTGAGGACGGAAATTAAGGAATGGTCCTAACAGAAGTAATCCAGGGAAGAAGAAGAACACACAAAAACAGATAAAAATTCGTTCAATGGAACCAGTTTTATACCAGCGGGCTTTAAAGTAGAACATTAACAACACGGGGATTACCACCAAATAGGTTCCCGCCAATAGGGCATAAAATCCCGGTCCTGAAAACAAAATAGACAGCAGCAATGACATAAGCTCTGATTTATCTGAGTAATGATTTGCTACATATTGTAACAGCTATGATGGGAGCTAATCACAGTATTTACATGACTAATCCCAAACCTCAGTCAATTAATTTGTAATAAATCATGATCGTCAACAGTAATTAATCATAATTTATCGAGCATTATCGGAAATGCAATTTTTAACTCAACTTAAACGACAAATTTAATTAGACGACATTAGATAATCAACTTTTGTTTATCACAAAACCACTAATTTTCCTGTTAATAGTTCAAGCTAATATCTAACCTTATCTTGAATTATCTTCAATTATCTTCAATTTAAAGTAATACCTCACATCACTCATCTAAGCGTCCATCTGAGCATCGCTTTAAGCATTGAGTTAATCATTGATTTATTGATCAACCCAATTAAGTCGGTTGGGTTAATAATTCAAAACTATTTGCTAGAGAGATTTTTCCGCAGTATCGTGACATATTACCGCAATTTATATCTAGTTGGTAGCCTTTGAGACTGATTTTAAACCTCATTTGTCCATTACTGTAAACAGCAACTCTTGGCACTCTAAAAACAATGGTAGTATTACTTACCCCTTAGCTAACTTAGTCATTACCTCTGATCACCAAAGTCTGAATCCTGGATTACTTTAATTAGACTTTGGTTATGTTGTGCCCAAACCTGGGTCTGACCTATCATTGATCGCATGGGATATTGTAAATTCAGGATTTCATCAAAGTCTAGATTAAAGTTCGGATCTAGTCAGGGTATGGCAGACTAATTCTCTGGCTCGATATTAGTTAGCCATATTCTGGATTAGTTACTAATCCTACTACTTGATGGTTTGAGATCAGCTAGAATTTCAACAATCTAAACTAACTCAATCCAAACTAACCACAATAAATCAAGATTGGCTAATACTATCATCTCACATCAATTCACCCTCGTTGACTAGGTTTTTATTGTGTCATTGATTACATATTTACTGCAATTTTCTTTGAGTTAAATATTTTCTGTCAAGGGTTTCCTGCTACTAACCTCTTAACTGCTATTGATGATTACTCTTAATTATTGTTGTGATTAGATGTGATTATTAGTTACCCTATAGGACGCTTATTTTTTGGTTTGGGGCAGTTTAGATAATTAAATCTTAATGATTTGTTAAGATATTATTAATAATTCATAAACCAATTATTAATAATATTAAGTTAATACTAGATTATAAAAGTTATATAAAAATTGATTATGTTAGATTTACCATCTCATCAAAAGCGCACCCGTAGCCAATTCGAGCGGCAAATTCAACGGCTAGAACAAGACACCTTACGCATGGGGGCACTAGTGGAAACCTCCTGCTGGTTGTGTCATGCAGCACTATTTGAGCGAAATCTTGAAGCAGCAACGAGCCTGAGTGACCATGACCAAAAAATAGATCGTCTTTATCGCCAAATCGAACTAGATTGCATCAACTTAATTGCACTTCAATCTCCTGTAGCACGGGATTTACGGTTACTCAGTGCCATGATGCAACTGATCCGCGATTTGGAACGCATCGGTGACTACGCCAAAAATCTAGGGGATATTGCCGTCAAACTGTTTACCTATCGCGGTGTCAAGCACTTAGACAAACTGGAAATGATGTCTAATCGCTGCCGTGCCATGTTAGCCATGAGTTTAGAGGCATTGTCTGCCCTTGATGCCGAAATTGGCGCAGAAATTAACATCAAAGATGATGCAGTAGATCAGGATTACACAACTTTATATAACTTACTCAAAGCCGAACCAATTAATGCCGGAGCCACAGAGCAATTAATGCTAATGGTATTAGCAATTCATCACCTGGAACGGATGGCAGACCACGCCGCAAACATTGGGCAACGGGTGGCATTTATCGTGACTGGCAAACGGGCTTAGGACTTAGATGCAAAGAATTAAGGTTTAGATTCCCTCACCAGTTCTAGGGGATAATCTAAGGAATAATCCATAGTTATGCTGCACCATCACACATCAATTCGCACCAGTGATATTTTTCGCTCTATCACATTTTATGAGGCGCTAGGTTTCGAGGTTACGGAGCGTTTTAATGCTGGAATCACCTTAGGGTGTTGGCTTCAAGGGGCAGGTACGCATTTGGAACTAGTTCAAGTACCTGAACCAACCAATTGCCCCGATCCATTCCACGACGAGCATTACGTCGGCTATTATCACCTGTCATTTCATGTGACGAATCTTGAGGAGACTCTACAGAATCTAGTGGCGAAACTGGGACGAGTAAAACTGATTTTGCCACCCCAAAGCCAGCAGATTGGTACTAAGACCTATCGCGTGGCTTTCATAGTTGACCCCGATGGTTTGCCGATTGAACTTATGGAGTTGCTTGATAGTTTTCCATAAGCTAAGTATGAGGTGTGTCAATGCCAGCGTGATGTACGGATTTTGAACATCAAACAAGGCGCGTTACATTTCATCAACGCACCCTACTGGGACTTCTGATCAATCAGATCAGAAAATTATCCATTTAACTCTTGAGGGTATCGACAATTTTTCTTAACTTAACTAAAACTTCTTTCTCTAAGCCTGTTGACCACCGATATTTGTAGCTTTCATGCTGATATCGACTAACCTTTTCTTTCAAAGTTTCTACGGACCTAAGCAGTTGCTCTAAATCGTTTTGAGTTTGAACAGCTCTGACAACACTCGCTGTTTTTAAGTAAAAACCTGCTATGACCTCGGCTTCTTCCAGAGACGCATGATGATCTCTATGATAGTGACGGATTTTATCAGGCATTGCTTCAAAATAAGACACCAAGCTTTTTACAAAAGCCAAATCTAGTTCATCTAGTTCGTTTACTCTCTGGTGATTTTTTTCTTGAATTTGCTTTATGGGAGAATATGGTTCACACAGGGAAGCGGAGGTTTTAATGGGTTCAGAATTTTGCTTTTCAGTGCTTTCCAAAAGGTACTCTAAGGTTTTTACACAGTCCAAAAAGGATGAAATATTACGAGCGATGACACGTTTCGTCGAAGTATCAATAATTGCGTAGCCTGAACCCTCATTAACTACAGCATAATGACCTTGTACTGTCACGTATGAGTTTGTATCGATCTTTTCTATATGGCTCATTCCTTGGTTACTTAATAGTGAACGACTTTAACAACCTTACGGATAAATTTTATTTTGTATTGTAAAACAATTGCTTTATCGCTGAAGCTTAACTGTTTATGACATTTGCTCTGAAAGTTGTGCTTGCATGAGTTATAACCCCCTAGGAGCGGGAAGTAAACGCAATTGTATCTAAGATAGTTCTTATTTGGTTTTGTATTTCAAAGTTATTTCTTGACACGAAAAATGGATTAGTAGTTTCCGAACTCATCATGCCACAGGAAAACACATATTATACTTAGTTAACCTACCCCACAAAAAACAGTGCTCTCATTATTGAGAGGAAAAAACAGTCTAGAAATATCTGAAGTCTCAAGTATATAATCCCAATCAAACCCCCCAATCAAACCGAATCAAAACCAGTCAAACGCAATCAAGGCTGACTAACTAACCCCGTAGCAAATGCTCTCTAAGTCAAAGCAAATACTCCCCAAATATTTTTTGATCAACGGCTAAGATATCCGTGGTAAATCAACAAAAATTAAGATTCCGCTGCAATTTCACGCACTAACAACAAACGACCGCTAATATACTGGCACAAGTCATTGCGCTGGTGAGAGTCCAAAATTGAGCGCTGGGTAACTTGATCCACCAACCAACTCATCAAGCCTTCGTCGTCCAAATTGCGAATCTGATGGGCAGGAGCTTGATGCACAGAGTCCCAAAACAGACGCATTGTAACAGGGTTTAGCATTTCACACCTCAATCTTAAGACTTTCCTAACATTCTATTAGAGTAATCCATTTTCGTGGTAGCAGTGTCAAAAATCACACAAAATGCAATAAAAGATCAAATTGACGGAGAAACTAATATCTTTCTATACATTTCGCGGGTTCTCCAAAATTTAGATAGCATTTGATGCCATAGCTATACAACATCCCAGGGGAGTACCTATGGTGGCGACGGCAGAAGAAGGAACAGGAGCACAGGTAGCAGTATTTGGTTCTAGGGCGGAGATCGCTGCCGCTGCCTTGGCAATATGTGATCGTGCCTATACAGAAGCGGTGACCCATCGGGGTAGATTTACCATTGTGGCGGCGGGGGGCAGCACACCAAGGGTTTTATATGAGTTATTTGCTGACCAGCACTGGGATTGGTCGAAAGTCCATGTGTTTTGGGGCGATGAGCGCTATGTGCCGGTGAGTGATCCCCAGAGTAATGAAGGTATGGCGCGGTTGGCTTGGTTAGACCATGTGCCAGTTTTACCCTCCCATATTCATCCCATGCCGACGGGAGAAGGTAACCCCAAGGTTTCTGCTGCTAAATATGCCGCTGAACTTGCTAACTGTTTTGAGCAGTGGTCCGACGCTTGGCATGATGGCTCTGCGGGAAATGGTCAACGATTGCCAGTTTTTGACCTGGTGCTTTTGGGAATGGGGGACGATGGACATACGGCTTCGTTGTTTCCCCATACAGCAGCTTTGACAGACCAAGAACACTGGGTGACTGTTGGGGAGAAGTCTGGGGAACCACGTTTAACTTTGACTGCACCAGTGATTAATGCGGCTCGACAAATTTTATTTATGGCGGAAGGGGCAGCTAAGGCTCCGGCTTTGGCGGCGGTTTTAGCCCCCGAAGGAGATAGCCAAACTTATCCTGCCCGTCTGATTACCCATAATGGGCGTGGCAATGTGACTTGGTTGGTGGATCATCGTGCCCTTGGTGGATCTTAATCAGTGCAAAATCATTGCAAATCGGTTAGATGAAAAACTTTACCTAATATAGTTGTTGAAAATGATTTGTATAGGGGGCTTCGACTCCGCTCAGCCGCCGCTGTGGGTTAGCCGAGCAGAGTCGAAACTGTATTTTTATTTGAATTATCTATAACAGAGTTAAAGTTTTTGAAGTTTGGTTTGGGAGTTGTAAGCCAGTTTTGGTCTGAAATTTGCGGATTTATGGTGATTGTGTCTTGATTTATCGGCAATCTGTGCTAAAATCTGCCCGTCTTTGGTGCGTCACTAGCGCCCTGTGAGTAAGCCGTGAATAAATACTTAATCCAAACCTCACCCAACTTTGCAACCATCAGTAATAAGGGTAGTTTTCGAGTTTTTCATGGTGCTGGATCACTGGACGACCACCTCGGCAAGATCTCCCTCACACTGTTGCTCACAACAATTTAGAATCATGGCTCGTTCTCCCCTCCTAGTAAGTCGATCCGGCTGGCTAAGTATTTGCTTGGGAATAATGGTCGCTGGTTTAGCTGAACCATTGACCACTAAAGCATCTTGGGCGAATCGACTCGAAACTTTTGTCTATGACATTCGCCAGAATCAAATTAGCTTTTCCCTTGAGAAGGATCTCGACCCCAGGGGTGTGGTGTTACAAAATCCCACCCGAATTGTAATTGACTTACCAGGGATGGTTTATAAAGGTCCAACGGTGCGGCGACGGGTGGGGCGCGGGGTGCAGGCGGTGCGCGTTGGACAAGTAGATCAAGAAACTACCCGTATGGTGGTGGAGTTGTCCCCCGATGCCGAACTTGATCCCAGTCAGTTAAAGCTCAAGTCTGACAAACCAGGCAGATGGTCTATGGACTTGCCCAAGAGCATTGCTGCATTAGATTTGAATTCTGTGGCTAATTTCTTGATGCCAGCCACCGGACCAATTACATCGGGGTTTGGTTGGCGAGTTCATCCCATTACAGGGGAACAGCGACTGCATAAGGGTATAGACATTGGGGCGGCAATGGGTGCGCCAATTTTAGCTGCCTCTGACGGTGTAGTGACGGAAGCAGGGTGGACCGATGGAGGATATGGCAATATTGTGGAGTTAAAGCATCCCGATGGCACTCTGACCCTATATGCTCACACGAGCCGAGTTTTAGTGAGCAAAGGGGATACCGTGAAGCGCGGTGATGTCATTGCTGAGGTCGGTAGCACTGGACGCAGTACTGGACCTCATTTACACTTTGAAGTCCAGCCCGATGGTAAAACTGCCGTTGATCCGATGGACTTCATTGCGGCAAATCATGTGGTTTTAGATCTGGCGGCTAATCATTTCAAGGATTAGAAAGGATTAAAAAGCATTGATAATGGACGGCTCAAGATCAGCGAATATAATCAGTGTGATTGTTCTGAATGTGTAAGTATGAGCGCTTGACACTCCCCGCACGCTGAAGTGACGGGGATTCCTGATTCAGTGCTTCGACAAGCTCAGCGACCACGAGACAACTTACCAAGCAGACTTGCATCAACTTGATAGAGGTCGAACTCTCCACAGGCGTGAATTTGGGTATGCCCTACCCTATTTAGACCCTTAGCTAAGATATTCAGAGCCGCATTGTGGTCACGGTCTAATACAGTGCCACAATGCCCACAGTGATGGGTAC
>JBIKNH010000003.1:0-47279 GCA_044358815.1 Pseudanabaenaceae cyanobacterium
GTTTTGCCTTTTAACTTTGCTTCGAGGACTAGCATGGATTTGTAAAATCTTATGCTGTATATTGTAGCATAGATTAAGTAAAGCCTTGCTGAAAGCACGGGGTTTTAAACCCATTTTTTTGATAAGAGATAGTGATTGGTGGTTCATAGTCTGCCAAACAGTGTGCAGATTTTGGACTACAAACTTAATAGTATGCAAATTTATAATTTATGATTCGTTACTTGCCCCTCGTGGTGGGATTTATCGGTGGCATGGGGCTACTGGTCAACCGCCTCACCACCGCCCAACTTACCACTAGTCAATCCCGCGCTGATGCCCTGGGGGTTTTGCTGAGTGCAGTTTTAATTTTGATTGGCTTATTGTGGCAGCAAATCCAGCCCAAAAGCCCCGAAGCAGTGACCCTCATCGGTAAGGAGCAATTTTTACTCCAACCTGATTTACCGACATCTCTGCAAACGGAATTAGCTTGGGCATCCCATATTTTGCTCACTAATACCGTCACCAAAACCTTGATTGTTGTCTACAACGGACGGATTCTCTTACAACGGGGCATCTTGCCTGAAGGTTCAACCGCCACAGATACTACAGCTAGCAAGCCGAATCTAGAAGCTACCCAACAACCGTCAGCAAGCCCCTTGGCAGTAAAACCCTTTTCAGCAAACCTCTTAGCGATGGATCAACCCTTACCCCAAGGTAAAATCGTTGAGCGGGTCCTCGCCACCCAAAAGCCCGTATATCTGGTTAATATGCTGCTCTATCCAGGGCGGTTTGAGTTTTCTTACTTACCCAGCAATACCCAAGGGCTGATTATTCAACCCATCAGCGTCACTGATGACGGTTCGGGTAAAGCTTCAGGAAAATTATCCGCAAAGGGCGTGATGATTTTAGGGGCAAATATGCCACGTGGTTACACCAAACAGGATGAAAACTGGATCACTGCCATTGCTGATAAATTAAGTTACAGCCTAGAAATTCATGATCTCCCAGAGCAAAGCTCCTAAATAACTCAGATAACTAATCAGATAACTAAATAACCTAGATAATTAGAGCCTGTTAGATCTCTGACAAAGAGTTAAGCAAAAATCTTGAATCCCACTGAGGATCAGTGATACTATGGTCAATGCTTTGTTGATCAAACCACCTCAAATCCAATCCCCACCGCGTCGGTTTGTCGATATAGCCTAGGGATTGGTTAAACTAAGGATTGGTTAAACCGCACCAAATATCTAAACTACCAACTATTCACCAAATCCTATGGCAAATATTAAGTCTGCCCAAAAACGTATTCTCATTGCTGAGCGCAACCGCTTAGAAAATAAGTCCTATAAGTCTGCGGTTAAGACTTTGATGAAGAGCTACTTTGCCGCCCTAACCGCTTACAAAGCCAGCCCTAGCCCTGAAGCGTTAGAAGATGTCAACGCTAAGATGTCCCTGGCTTACAGCAAAATTGACCGCGCCGTGAAGCGTGGCGTATTGCATAACAACACTGGCGCTCGTCGTAAAGCTCGTTTAGCCGCTGCTTTGCAAAGCTCTGTTGCTGCCCAATAGTTTTTCTATTACAAGTGGCAATATCGTATTTCCCATGACTGCTCCGGTGCGCGTCCAGCGATTAGCCAATAGTGATCTAGTGAGTAATCTAGTGCTTGTTTTGTGGTTGCAAGAAAGCTGATGCCAGAAAGGCTGTGACTGATTGATAAAGCCGTTTATAGGTCTGTTACAGTCTTGGCATCACCAACCACAGGCTTTACTTATAGAGCTTTGCCAACGAACCTTATCAAAAAACTCCATTAAATGGTCTTGCAAAAGTTGCACCAAATATTTTCGCGTGTTTGCAAGAAAATTACTAGAATTTTTCCCAGTGACTTGACGGTAGTTTTGCCCTAGCACAGACTCAACCACAAAAACCTTAATTAAAAACAAAAATCTTAATTAAAAGCTATGATTGAATCTATCACGGCTTTAGTTTTGCCTGAAAATTTCAAGCTATTGGTCAAAACTTTCAGGCGCAATCTCTCAGCCTAACTTCGACTTGTCTGGATTCATTTATTTTGATTTATTTGTTTTGATTTTTGGTTATTTGTGTGAATACATCCGAACCGCAACCCGAAAATGCTTCCCTTGATGCCATGCTTTACCCTAAAGTGCCGTATCGCGGGGAAGTGAGTCTGCCAAACATTATTTTCGACGCTAATTTACAAGAGTTTGCTCAGCGTATTACATTGATTTGCGCCCTAGAATCTGGTGGGAAAATCAGTCAAGGTGAAGCCTACCAACAGATTAAGGAATTATGGATTAATCTCCATGAGTCAAAAAAAAACTTATTTGATAATCCACCACAGCCCAAAATTGAGCCGGATAACCTAAGCTAATTTCCATTGAGTCGGGTTACTATAGCCATCGAAGCCACAGTCCTAGGTCAACTTCCCTAAAGAGTTGATTTTGGTGGTATGTGCTGTGATGTATTCGAGTGATGTGTTTGGGGCTTAGTATGACAGGGTAAAACCTGAATTGGATTGACTATTCCCAAACTAGCTTGGTATCTAAGTTCTCAATTGGTGGATTGACATATGGTAAATATTCTGGGGATTAATGCCTATCACGGTGATAGCTCCGCGAGTTTAGTCATAGATGGGCGTTTGGTGGCAGCGGTTGAAGAGGAGCGATTTACCCGTGTGAAACATTGGGCGGGTTTTCCGGCAGAATCAATTCGTTATTGCTTAGCCGTTGGGGGCATCACAGCCCAGGATTTAGACCATGTGGCAGTATCCTATAATCCCAAAGCGAATCTCAATCGTAAGCTTCTTTTTACTTTGCAGCAACGTCCTTCACTAGCTTCTCTATTGGATCGGTTTGGCAAGCAAAAGAAGGCTCTAGGACTAAAAGATGAATTAGCGGCTGTGTGTGGCTGTGCTCCTGAAGATCTAGCCGCTCAATTTCATCAATTGGAACATCACACTTGCCATTTTGCCAGTGGTTTCTTTGTATCGCCTTTTAAAGAAGCCGCTATTTTATCCATAGATGGCATGGGGGATTTTGTCAGCACTTTGACGGGCTACGGTCAAGGGCATCAGTTACAGTATTTTGAACGCACTCATTATCCCCATTCTCTGGGATTTCTCTATAATGCGATTACGCTTTATCTAGGGTTCCCAAACTATGGCGATGAGTATAAAGTTATGGGTTTAGCCCCCTATGGTCAGCCTCAATATGTGGAGCAAATGCGGCAGTTGATCACGGTGCGAGGGGAGCAAGTCGAATTAAATTTAACTTATTTTGACCATCATCAAAATGGTATTGCAATGGTTTGGGATGGAGGCTTGCCTGTGGTCAAACCATTTCATAGTAAGGCTTTAGAGGATTTATTTGGTCCGCCCCGCCAGCCCCATGAACCATTGACAGAACATCATCAAAATATTGCCACATCTCTACAGGTGGTAACAGAAGAGGTAATTTTTGCGCTATTACGGAACCTCCATCAACGCACCAAGAGCGATAATTTATGTTTAGTGGGTGGTTGTGCGATGAATTCTGTGGCTAATGGTAAAATCACTCAGCATACGCCATTTAAACAGGTGTATGTGCCTGTGGGAGCCGCAGATAATGGGACTTGTTTTGGTGCAGCATTTTACGTGTGGCATCAGATTCTCAAACAACCGCGTTCCTTAGAAGCGGCACAACCATTTATTCTAGATCATGGTTATTGGGGCAGTGAATTTAGTGATGAAGCTTGTTTAACCGCAATTCAAGAATTTCCCATTACCTATGAGCATTTTAACGATGCTGACCTAGTAGCGAAAGTGACTGATGATTTATGTGCGGGGCTGGTGGTGGGTTGGTTCCAAGGGCGGATGGAATTTGGGGCGCGGGCTTTAGGCAATCGTTCTCTTTTAGCCGATCCCCGACGGGCTGATATGCGGGATATTATCAATTTAAAGATTAAATTCCGTGAAAAGTTCCGTCCCTTTGCTCCCAGTATTTTGGCTGAATACGTGAAAGATTATTTTGAGATTGATGAACCTTCGCCATTTATGGAAAAGGTGTTTGCTATTAAGCCGGAAATGCAAGACAAAATTCCTGCGGTAACCCATGTAGACGGTACGGGACGCTTACAGTCAGTGGATCGCCATACCAATCCGCGCTATTGGGAACTAATTGAGGGCTTTCGGCAAAAAACAGGCATTCCCATTATTTTAAATACTTCTCTGAATGAGAATGAGCCAATTGTGAGAACTCCTGCGGAAGCAATTTCCTGTCTATTGCGTACCAAAATGGATGCTCTAGTATTGAATAATTACTATGTGCAAAGAAAAGTCTAGACTCTTTTTGCTCATATTTGATGATAAGTGATAGGCTTGATCGGTGAGGTTTGAACTTGTCATCAATCGAAATAGCGCGGTAAAAATAGTCAGTGGAAACAGTCAATTCAAATATGTGTCAGGACGACTGTTATACAGAGCGCCTAACATTCAGTACATCAAGATCCATATATTAAATCACGTCTCTTGCCTATCTTGATTGACCATCATCTGCTTAGTAAGAACTTGGTTGGCAGTAGATTTGCGTCATTACAGATTACAGATCAAGTTGGCTCAGGCAAAATGGAAGTACCAAACCAATAATGGAATAGTTCCCCTAAAGTACGCCGCAGCGCATTAACTCCCATAGGTTTAACTACGTAACTATTTGCGCCCCGATCATAACAAGTTTTAATATCTTTGACACTAGAAGAGGTAGTAAATACCACAACTGGAATTGAGGCAAGTTGTTGGTCTTGTTTGACTTGAGTTAAAACATCTCTACCGTCAGTACCTGGCAAGTTTAAATCAAGTAAAATTAATGCTGGACGATTGAGAGCACCATTTCTTTTTAACTCTTTCTGACTAAATTGTTCTAAAAAGTCTAAAGCTTCATCTCCATCAAAGGCACGGAAAATCTGGGGGTAAAATTCCAAATCGTTTAACACTCGCATGAAGGAGCTAAAATCTTCATCACTATCTTCAACTACCAAAATTGGCTGGTTTTTAGAGAGATGACCAATTTGAACTATAAATTCCATTATGTTTACTTACAATAAATTCACTAATACCACTCAACTTGACGTAATTACATTCACAAAATTAGATTCTCAGAACTAGACTAGAAAGTGAACTAGGAAAGTTTTACTAGAAATCTTTCTAGAATATTTTTCGTAACACCAACTTCTAGGATAGGACAATGAACTAGTTAGTAACGCACCAATTAGTGTTGAGTTAAAACGCACTGAGTGTTGCACAAGCCCATGAACCCAACCCTTAAAAACTAGTTAGGACCAGACACAGTTTATAAACATAGTAGATATGGTGTAGATGTGGTTGATACTGGACACTAGTTTGACATTAGTTATTACTATTCCCAGGGGACTGGGCAAATGACACCCAATTAACTGCCAATCAACTGACGATGCTTATCATAGCAACATCACGTAACATTTTGTGTGTGATCAGATGCAAAATTTGTGTACAAGTGTAACTGATCAATAATTTTTGAGTCGATTGATTGAATTTCCGTGGTATCGGTTTCGCCTTGGCAAGTACATCAGGGTAGATCATAATAGCTTTACTGCTGGGCTTTACTACTGGTTGTCATTGGTGCTCAACGGTGGTTAGTTAAGTTATATCGGTAAACTCTGCCCTGGCCAGTTAGTAAACCTAGCCAAAGTTGTGGGCGTTTGTTGTGATGTTTTGTTGGGATATTTAGTTGGGTAAGGTCACATAGAAAGTTGTCCCTGCGCCATAAACCGATTCTGCCCAAACCCTGCCCCCGTGACGCTCTACAATTTTTTTGACAATGGTTAAACCCGCCCCAGTGCCGCCACCATAACGATTGCCAGCATGAAGGCGTTTGAAAATACGGAAAATGCTTTCCAAATGTTTTTCCCTAATGCCGATGCCATTGTCACGGACGTATAGAGTAATTTGTTTAGCATATTCAGCCGTGAGATTCTCGCCACGAGATGGTTTTTCATTACCCGATGGCATGACATAACCAATTTCTACTAGAGGCTCAGGATGATCATTGTATTTGAAACCATTAGTGATCAAGTTGGTAAATACTTCTTCAATCAAGTTCCGGTCGCCATAAATCAACGGGATCTCACCATTAACTTGTATTTTTGCCTTGGGATAGTTTTGTCCCATATTAAATAAATCTTCAATGTCAGCCAGCAACGGTTTTACATCAAATCGAGATTTTACTAATTCCTGTCGCCCCAACCGTGAAAAATGTAACAGGGAATTAATTAAATCTTCCATTCGTTGGGTCAGACGCACTAGAGACTCTAATTTAGAAACTCCATCTGCTTGTAAAATAGAAGCATAATCTTCTAAAAGAAAATTAGAGTAGTTATGAATACCCCGCAGTGGCTCCTTAAGATCATGGGAAGCGATATAGGCAAAGGCATCTAGTTCGTCATTACTGCGCTCTAATTCTACATTCATGGCTGAAAGTTCATCAACCCGACGGAACAAAACCCCTACGATAGAACTCCGTAATTCCAAGGCGCTTTGGATTTCACACTCTAACCAAGGCAAGGCAGTATTTGTTACTGTTTCCTGCCATTTTACAAAAGAAGTACGCGGTGACAAAATTAAGGAGCCATCTGCCCTCGCCCCCAAATTATGGGGACTGGGATCTCCCGCCCAATGGACTTCTTGCAGAACTTCCGCCCGAAACCAGAGAATATAATACTGCTGTGCTTTACTGATGGATAGAGCAATCAAACCACAAACTTGATCCTTGTATTCATAGGCTGGGGGATATAACTTAGGCAAAGCATTTGTCGAAAACAGATGATCCGTAAGCTGTTCTGCGACCCACTTCAACAAATTATCAATAGCTGACTTAGGGGGAGTTTTACCTAGTAAAATAATCTGCTCCGCGCTGCATACAGCCGCCCCTGTAGCCCCCACCAAAGTCAACAACTTATCGGGATATTGAATCAAACTACTGAGTAAATCATCGCCATAGGATAAAACATCCACAAAATCTGCTTGCAGAGATTTAAGCCTCATCTGGTAATCCAAATGATCACTGTTTTGTTTCGTGGCTAACTCTAGCGCCATCACCTGCCCCAAAAACTCGCAAGTGGTACGGGTTTCATAGGAGACATATTTAGGCACATTACCATGACAGGCAATCAGCCCCCAAAGCCGATGATCCTTGACCAACGAAATCGTTAAACAACTTGACACATTCATGCCTGCCATATAGTCCCGATGACAGCCAAAAACCCCCCTCAACACACACATGCTCATATCCAGTACAAAGTCTGGATCAGGATCAAGGGCGATGATGGGGACTTTTTCGTGATCAACTACAGGAATCATCCGCAATTGATTACAGATAAACAATTCCCGTGCCCCATCTGGCACATCCTGTTTTGGGTAACGTAAGCCTAAATAAATCGGATCGCCTTCCGGTTTGACTTCAGCAATCACAGTTCCGGAACCATCATCATTGAATTTGTAAACCATTACCCGATCAAAACCAGTAATCTGTTGAATCTGGTTAACGATTACCTCGCTCAATTCCGCTAAACTACGGGAACGTTGAATTTTATTGATCGTTCCTTTTGTCACCTGATAAAAACTAAAGAAACTATTATCTACTAACAAACTATCAGAAATACAAGGTTCTAATTCGAGAATCAATAGATTTTGTGCGGAACGATGAATAATTCCATCAAATTTAAACTGCTCTTGATTATAGTGAAATGTAATCTTGAGAGGATTAACATGGGCAAAGTCCCGATCTAAACATTGGGTAACGGGTTCTATCTGTTCTGTGGTTAGAAATTCTGCCAAAAATCTCCCCAATAGCTGATGGGGCGACACACCTAAAATTGTTTCAGTATTAGCACTGATTTGAGTAATTTGCAGATCTGGCTCCCTTAGTACTAATAAAATCCCATGGGGCTGGATAAACTGAGGAGCATGAACCACTTCTATACCATAATGCTCTAAACCAGTTTCTATCAATGTTGTGGTTTCAGTCATAGTTTTAGCGGCGTTTTAGCAACGGTTCTGGGGATAGTTACAATTTCGGGGAATAGTCTTGTCAACAAAGATGCATCAATAGCAAGCAACTATCAGCGGGCAACCATAGCAGCCCACAATTAATACACACAAGTAATATAATAGCCGAATACATAAAGCCTCCAATGGGATTTGAACCCATGACCTCTCCCTTACCAAGGGAGTGCTCTACCCCTGAGCCATGGAGGCATTTGCATCTAGAGTCACAGTTAGAACCGCGTCGCTGTGTTTTCAGTGCTTTATCAATGTCGCATAAGTAGATAATTTATGCAATACCCTAGACAAACTTTTTTTCTAGGTATTTTTTCGAGATGTTTTGCGGGATCTTGGGCTAGGTGTTTTTGATTGGCATTTTGATTGACGTTTTTGATTGGGGGGGATTGGTGCTTTTGCTCAATGTCCACCAGTGATGAATGTCTACCATTAATGAACATTTAATGAATGCAGACAAATATCTGAGATTAGAAAACCATGTCAGCATAGGATCCAGACCAAGCTAAAATAGTTACACTGGGGGTTACCACGGGTCGGATAAGACACTACATCAGATCAGATCAAAATTGGATCAAGATTTTTGGGATATTTCTTGAAAGGTTCTTGAAAAGCTCTTGAAAACATCTCAGAACAATTGCTGAAAAATGACTGCTAGAGATAGTCTTGGGTATATGGGATCAGTAACTCATGGGACAGAAACCACTGATTACCCCGACAGAAATTTGGTTAGAGACTGGGAAAAAGCGTTGTATGGGTTAAATATGGTTATGGGGTAGTTATGGGGTGGCGTAGTGCATTGAGCGGTTTGATCGCTAAATTCGGATTTCAACCAGTGACTAAGGCAATCTCCCTGGGCATTTGGGGCTGTGGTTCTCTAGTCCTAGGGGTGAGTGGTGCTGCCGCCGCCCCGTCATTACTAGAGCAACAGCTTGGACGGCAAATTATGAGTCGTTCGGTTGAAGTAATTGATCGCACCAGTGAACAGTTATATTCATCAGCACGGTCGCCAACGCCACCTTTTGCCCTAGATGGTAAACCCGTTTATGTATTGCGGCGGGGCAAATGGTTAGAGGCAAGATTACAGTCCTATCAGTGGAATAATCGGGTGGGCTTTCGGTATACGGTGGAATATACAACCGCTGTTCGTGTCATCGAGAAAGCTGTGCCTCCCCATCGCATCCGCAGCCTCAGTCAAGCTCGTAATAGTGGAATTAGCACCCACAGCTATAATCTGAGTACTAAGACTGCCATTGCGGAAATGTTGCAAGCCCATAATGCTTGGCGACGGCGTTATGGTGTGCCAGCTTTGGTGTGGTCACCGCAATTAGCCACCTATGCCCAAGAATGGGCGAATGTTTTGGTCCGTGAAAGATTATTACGCCATCGCCAACAGGATCAGTATGGTGAAAACCTAGCCTCTGCTAGTGGTAAACAATTAAGTCCCACCACCGTGGTCCGTTTATGGGGCGAAGAAGACAAATTTTACAACTACACTACTAATACTTGCCAGAGGGGGCAGATGTGCGGGCACTATACCCAACTAGTATGGCGTAACACTCGTCAAGTGGGTTGTGCTATGGCACGTAACAGCCAGAGGGAGGTATGGGTTTGTAATTATGATCCCCCAGGAAACTATGTGGGACAGCGTCCTTACTAGATGCGGCTTAAATCCTCACTGAGTGTGCGGGTATTCCGCCCACAAATCCATTCAAGATAAATCCGTGTAAGATAAAACTAATCTGTTAAAGTATTGGGCATTCTACTGTGAGGATGTACATCATGGGCATTCAACGCTGTTTATGGGCAGCATCGTTCGCGGTGGTATCGGCTGCTGGGGCTGTTTTACCTGCCATGGCAGAACCGTTGACTGATGCGAACTATTTCCCTCGGGGTTTTCCTACCACTTATCCTAATGCGATCAATCGCGTTTTGGATATGGATTCTAGTACTAATATCCCTAATCCTTGGATTCAAAATGATTTTCGGGATTTAGAAATAGAGCGTCAGTTCAATGCTTTCCGTACCACTAACCGCGACATGTTAGATCTGCAAACCTTAGGGAAGCCTACGGTACGCACCCGCGATTTGCCTAGTGCTTATACTAGTTCTCTGTTAACTGAAGGCTGGAGTAATGTTACCCCAGTGGAAGTACCCGTGCCTAATACTGTTGTGCCTTCGATGAGTGATACGGCTCCAGCAACTAATACTAATGTTGCGCCTCGCTCTGTACCAGCTTTGTGGTAAGGGTTTGGTCAAGACCAAGCAGGATCAAACAAAATCTAGTAGTTACTAATAGTTAATTTAATCGTTAATCTATGTAGCCCAAATTTAACCAATTGAATGTCAGCAATTGATTTAGTGGTTAATTAGTGGTTAATAACTTTCAAGCAGAGGAATTGTGGTTTCTCTGCTTTTTAGTAGCTATTGATCACAGATCAAATCACTGGATTTAGCTAGATTTGGCTCCGATAATGTGCCCGTTGTGCCTGCGGTTTCCGTAAACATCCCTAACAGCACTCGCCCATCAGCCCCAATACTCAATGTTTCCGCCTCTTGGATGATCAAGGGTTGATGAGTTGGTGGGGTAACCGCAATGGGGGCAAAGGGAATCGGTGGGGCAATATTAGGCTTTTTATTCCCTACAGGGTTTGGTGGCTTAGACGGTGCTGCTGGGGCAGTAGTAATTGGTTGTCCCCCCTGTAGATCAGTGGCGGGGACTATACCATAACGACTGGCAGCAGATTCATCAATAGGGTTACGGGGAATGCCCCCTGAGCCTGTTACCGTGAAGCTACTGTGGTTACGCCCCGCTGCCTGACGATTGAGACAACTACCAGCAATGGTTTGTTGTGCTTCTCCTAAACTGGCATTGATGGTAACTAATGAGTTTTGTACTAAAGTTTCAGGGGTAAAAATCCGGACTAAGCCATCCTGTCCTTTGAGTTCAGAGCTAGCGGTGATACGGGTATTGTTGGCGGTAAAAATGCCTTGGGTTGTAATCAGAATGTTGCCACCTCTGCCCCGCACGGCATTAGCACTAATCACACTGTTTTCTAAGAGAACTAAACTGCCTGTATCTAGATTGATGTTGCCCCCTGTGGCGGCTCGGGTGGCATTGGTAGTAATTTGGCTGTTGTGACGCAAAATCGTGGCGGTGGAGGTAACATTGATGTTGCCTTCGGCTCCGGCGGCGCTCTCAGCTTTGATCGTGGCGTTGTTGTCTAAGAATAAACGCCACCCAGCATTGACAACAATATTACCTGCCCCTTTTCTGCCTGCTACATCACTGGTGGTAATGGTGGCTCCATTGAGCAGATTGGTGGACTGACTATTAACTTCTATGTTGCCCCCCTTGCCTGTGGCTGAACTACCGACATTGGCATATAGCCCTGTGCCAGTCCCGGATAATGTGACATTTTTAGCATTAACGGTTAGTTTGCCCGCATTACCGACTCCATTAGTGCTGAGGTTAATGGACATGCCATCAGCCATCGTGAGGTTATTGGTGTTAATTAGGACGTTGCCACCATTGCCGCTGGAACTGTCTAAAACCCTAGCGAAGACACCATTGCGATTGCTGCCTGTGCCGTCTCCGACGATATTGATTTGATCCCGCACATTGAGGGTAATATCTCCCGCCTGACCAACTCCTGAGGTGGTAGTGGATAAAATGCCATTGCCAATAATGTTTAACTGATTTGCCTCTACTCTGATGCTGCCGCCCCTGCCTGTGCCACCTCGACTAATTCCGGCAAATATGCCTGTGTCATAGATTGATCCGGCGGAACCAATGGTTGCTGTATCAGCCCGTAGGGTGACGTTGCCCGAATTTCCCGCTCTTTCACCGATGTCAATAAAATTAGTGACGGAAATATTGGCGGAGTTACTCAGTCGAAAATCTTTGGTTTCTATGGTGATGTTGCCCCCGTTCCCTGTGGCTCCGGGCAAAATTACTGCATATAACGCAGATAAAAATGCTTGATTGCGGGCTAAACCACTGATTTCCACTAGTTCTGTTCCTCTCACGAAAGTATTATTATTTTGGCTAGAACCAATGGTGTTATTCTCGATTTCGGAACCTTCTAGCAGCCTAATGGCTCTGCCCTGAACCTGTACTTCACCGTTATTAACTACGCCGCTGACATCGATTCCAGTTTCATTTTTGAGGGTGATGTCTCGGAACGCAGCAACATTCTGATAGTCTAAGGTCCAACGGTTACCCACAGGCTTCAGAGCCACTTCTTGAGATTGTCCCCCCAAATTGCTTAAACTTCCTAAATTCCCTACGGCTCCCAGTTCCAATCGTCCACCATTAATGCTAATTACTGCCCCGTCTAGATTGAGAGTCCCTCCCACAAAGGCAAGGGTCCGATCCGATGCACCAATTAAACCGCTGGATTGATTCTGCAAATCACCGAATGTATTGCGGACTGCCCTCACGCCATTGATTGTCATCTGACCGTCAACGGCTGAATTGCCAGTAAAACCTAGACCCACCGGCGTATTAACCGTTAACAAAGGTGTGGTTACGCCAGCACTGTCCACCCCAAATCGCTCATTATTATCAAACCGCACATAATTGGCACTGGTGACAATTAGGGAACCTGGGACATCTAGACGCGCCGTGGGGGCAAATACCCAGCCATTGGGATTAAGTAAAAACAGATTGGCATTCCCTAATACACCTAAAGTGCCTGCGACGTTACTCGGTCCATGACCCGTAACTCTGGCAAAAACATTAGTGATGGTTCCCGCTGGTGCGAAGTAAACTCCTCCCCCCGCAGGAACGTTAAACGTACTGAAACTATGGAAAAGCTGAGTTCCTCGGGTTAAGCCGCCATCAATGCGAGTACTGGGCAGACCGCGAATAGTCAGCCCCCCTGTTATTGTTGATGAACTAGCACCGAGGGTACTATCAGGAACTACTGATTGTCCTAGAGCCGTTAGTTGATTTGGTTTGTTCCCCGTGAGTGCGACCAAACCACCAATCAGTGCTGTCAAGAATTGGGTAAATAGTTTAGAGTAAGCCACACATACTCTCTTTAGATTAAGTCTTGAAATTAAGTCTAAAAGTTCAGTCTAATTTGTCTATCCAAACCACGACCAAGGGATGCACCCCTAAGCTAACGAGAAACAATACCAACAAACAAGAATGAATGGGCAGGAGGTGCTGAGTAGTTAGTTGATGAGTATTTAATTAATTTGATTAAGTAGTTACTATTGATCAAAGTGAATCAATCAAACAGTAAACCTTTGAACATTTTGGCACAAGTCAGGATCAAGATTGCCAAAATCTTCTGAGCAATGTAGCGCATTTTTTGATCCTCTGCTAAGGGTGTGGTCAGGGTCTACCAAGAGCGATCTATTCCAATGCTCTATTTCCTCAGACAGTGCAAAAAACAGGGGATTCCAGTTTTAGGATATTGGCTGAAGTATTGAGTATTACTAAGTTTTATCAATTTAACTTGCGAACTTCTCTGATAATTTGCCAATGCCATCTAGGATTAACATAATTTTCTAGCTTAGTGAGTACAAAGACTTAGCCACTAATGAACCATTAATCAGTACTTTGAAATACTAGTTTGCAATGGTTTCTAGTAGTTTAACTTTCCAGTTTAATTTGTGGCTGGCAAGGGTGACTAGCAAATGTGGCTGGTAAAGGTTTTTGGGCTAGTGTCTTTGCTAGGGGTCTTTTGACAGACCAATTTCTTTAACACCATTTTTTCTTTAACTTTACTAAATATATAGCCCTAATTTTATGATGAATTTAATGAATTCAATGATTAACCTACCTTTGGCAGCGGTTCCTGCAACTCCTACCTGGTCCCTAGGTGTGGCTTCGATCATGATCACCTGTAATTTGTTTGTTTTAGCGATCGGTCGCTATGCAATCCAGGTGAAGGGTACTGGTCCTAATTTACCCGCTTTACCTGGTTTATTTACTGGTTTTGGTTTGCCTGAGTTGCTGGCGGTGGGTAGCTTTGGTCATGTGTTAGGTGCAGGGATGATTTTAGGTTTAGGTCAAGCTGGTTTGCTGTAATTTCAGTTTACTGTAATTTCGGTTTGGTCTAATTACTGAATGATCTGGGCAATCACTGATCTAATTAGTTCACCAATTGATTTTGATTAATTGTAATTATTTAATTAATTTTGATTGGTATTAACTAGAAAAACCATTTAATGGAGTAAACTCCTTGACTTGAGTAATCAGTTGAGGAGTTTATTTTTATGGATGTTTAGTTAATATTTACAGGCAATATCTATCAGTAATTTTTTAACAAATCTTTTGAGAAATCTTTCAAGAAATAATTCTCTGGGTTTCTACAATAAAATCAAGAGCATCTAGTGAAGCTGAAATATCTTATATGAATCCCGATCATCCCAATCACTGCCAATCTGATCACCTTAAATCTGATCACCTCAAGCAAACTCAAAAAGTTCCGCTGAGGTTGTTTTTGATTATTCCTTTTGTGTTGCAGATTGTGGGCGCAGTGGGATTAGTGGGTTATCTTTCCTACCGCAGTGGACAAAAAGCGGTAGAAGATATGGCAACTTCTTTAATGTCAGAAATAGGGGATCGGATTGATCAAAATTTGAGTAGTTATCTCAATGCCCCGGAACAAGTTACTCGGACTAATGCCGCATTAATTCGTCAAGGGATTTTAGATTACAAGGATTTACCAAATCTCAGAAAACACTTTGCTCAGCAGTTGCATATTTTTCCCACTATTACTTACATTTTAATTTCTAACGAAAGAAAAGACTTTTTAGAAGTCTCAAGACAGAGCAAATCACAGTTTGGGGTGAGAATTTTAGATGCATCAGTAAGCAAAAACTTTTATCGTTATCAAGCCAGTTTAACCGGAGAAATTGAAAAATTATTACGGGTGAGAACGGACTATGATCCTCATAATGATCCACCTGGTGGCAAGCCTTGGTATGGTGAAACGCGAGATGCTCATACTGGACCTTGGAATATTTATGTCAGTTTATCTCAGGGGAAAGATCATCCAAATTTAGTTATAGCCCACGCTTTATCTTTTGAGGATTCTCAAGGGCAATTTCAGGGGGTAATTGCGGCGGGAATTTATCTGATTCAGTTTGGTAATTTTCTGCAAGGGTTAAAAATTGGGCGTACCGGTGAAGCATTTCTGATTGACCGTCAAGGACAAATGATTGCTAATTCTGTTAATGAAGTACCATTTGCAAACATTGCCAAAACTGAATTAGCCCAAAATGTTAACGTAGCTTCTAGGCGATTAAAGGCAATAGATAGTAAAAATAAATTAATCCGTTTAACCTCTCAATACTTGACAGATCAATTAAAATTAGAAAATATTCAGGATGCCCAAAGATTTAACTTTTCAATTAATGATCAAAGATATTTTGTGCAGGTTATACCGGTTAGAAAACAAAATTTAAATTGGCTCATGGTGATTGTCATACCTGAAAGTGACTTCATTACTCCCATTCAAGAGAATGCTAATTTAACAATTTTATTATGTGGTTTAACCCTGATAATTGCTACAGTAATTGGTGTTTTTACAGGTCGTTGGATTACTGAACCAATTTCTAAATTGATTACTCTCAGCCAAGATTTAGCCTTGGGGCAATGGCAAGCCACTCAGGAAGCAAATAACTTACTGAAGACTCCAAAAATTAGCGAAATCTCAACCCTGACTAATTCATTTAATCTCATGGCAAATCAGTTACAAGAATCTTTTATAACGTTAGAAAACCGAGTCAGAGAGCGAACAATGGACTTACTGATCGCCAAAGATAAAGCGGAAGTAGCAAACCAGTCAAAAAGCATGTTTATCGCCAATATGAGTCATGAATTACGGTCACCTTTAAATGCCATTATTGGTTTTTCACAGTTGATGTTGCGTACCTCTAACTTACCTAAAGAGCAATATGAAAATGCTGAGATTATTCAACATAGTGGTGAGTATTTATTGACGTTAATTAATAATGTTTTGGATTTTGCCAAAATTGAAGCAGGAAAGGCTTCTTTAAATTCAAGAAATTTTGATCTGTATCAATTATTAGCAGATTTGGAAAGTATGTTGTATTTAAAAGCCTTTAATGCTGGGTTAGAACTAATCTTTGATCGCGGTGAGAATTTACCACACTATATTTGTACTGATAGCCTCAAATTACGTCAAGTTCTGCTTAATTTATTAGGCAATGCGATTAAGTTTACTTCCGTTGGTGAAGTGATTTTAAGAGTTCGTGCCACAGAAAATCAAGAGCAGCAAAATTATAATTTACACTTTGAAATTAGTGATACAGGAAGCGGTATTGCTCAAGCAGAATTAAGCAAATTATTTGAGGCTTTTAGTCAAACAGAGTCCGGTAAGCAATCCCAAGAAGGTACAGGTTTAGGATTAGTCATTAGTCGTCAATTTATTCAGTTAATGGGCGGCGATATTACTGTAAAAAGTGAACTCAATCAAGGTACAACTTTTGCATTTTCAATTCAAGTCAATCCAGGAGATGGAACTCAAGAAGAGGATACCCTCACGCGGCGGGTTTTGGCTCTGGCAAATAATCAGCCTAATTATCGGATCTTGGTGGTAGATGATAAATCCATTAACTGTCAATTATTAATTAAATTACTCACTCCCTTAGGACTTGAAGTCAAAGAAGCCAGTAACGGAAAAGAAGCAATTACGATTTGGGAAGAGTGGGAGCCTAGCTTAATATTTATGGATATGAGAATGCCAGTTATGGATGGATATCAGGCAACCAAATATATTAAATCTACAACAAAAGGTAATGCCACCGCAGTAATTGCTTTAACTGCAAGTGTTCTAGAAGAAGAAAAAGCAATAGTTTTGTCCGCAGGTTGTGATGATTTTTTACGCAAACCCTTTAAAGAACAAGTCATTTTTGAAGCATTAACCAAGCACTTAGGAGTACAATACATTTATGAGAAGTTAGGAGATGATAACATAAGTAATGAAGATAGTAAAGTTGTGGTATCATATACAGACCGAGAAATACTGAAAGGGATGTCTGAAGAATGGCGATTGCAATTATCTGAAGCAGCGATTGAAGGCGATAGTAACCGTGTTGCTAAACTTATTCAGTTAATTCCAAATCAAAACTCTAATGCAATCCAAATTCTTGAGAGACTTGCGCGTCAATTTGAGTTCGATGAAATCGTAGAATTGTTGGATCAGTCAGTAGGTTAGCCGCTAAATGTATAACTTTATGAGTGAATCATCAGGGTATCTTTACTCGTTACCAGAACCAGCAAAAGGTAACATTTTATTGATTGATGACTTGCCAGAAAATCTGAAGCTATTAACAGACTTGCTCTCTCAAATTGGTTATGTAGTGCGTAGTGCTGTCAGTGGCATGAGAGGTTTTAAAAGTGCTAAATCAAAACCTCCAGATATTATTCTTCTAGACATCAAAATGCCAGAGATGGATGGGTATCAAGTTTGTACTACATTTAAAAATGATCCCGACCTTTCCAATATTCCTATTTTATTTATTAGTGCCTTAGATGAGACTTTTGATAAACTAAAAGCCTTTCAAGTGGGTGGCGTTGACTACATCACAAAACCCTTTCAGATAGAAGAAGTTGCAGCACGCATCGAAGCCCATTTGACGATTCAAAAGCAACAACAGGTACTACAAAATGAAATTGCTAAACGTCAAGAAATCGAAGAAGTACTTTATCAGTCTAGGGCTTTACTAGCGAGTGTTTTAAATAGTGCTTTAGATGGGATTGCGGCAATGCAAGCAGTGCGTGATCCCATCACAGGAGATATTGAAGATTTTCGGTGTTTAGTTGTTAATCCGATTATGTCTAAAGCTTTAAATTACAATCGTGAAGACATAATTGGTAGATTGGTTTTAAAGAAGTTGTTGCAAAATCTTGATCCTAATTTATTCGACCAATTTGTTAATGTGGTTGAAACAGGAGAGCCGTTAAATCAAGATTTTTATTATCCCTCTGGAAATTCATGTTGGTATCATTATGTTGTAGTAAAATTAGGGGATGGTTTTGCAATTACCGTGCGGGATATTACAAAGCGTAAACAAACTGAACTTGACTTACAAAAAACTAATGATCAACTACAAGAGGCAAATCATAAACTAGAACTACTTTCTAATTTAGATGGACTGACTCAAATTCCTAATCGGCGATGTTTTAATAGTTACTTGCTACTTCATTGGCAATATCATCAACGGGAACAAAAGCCGATTGCTCTAATCTTGATTGATATTGACTATTTCAAATTTTATAACGATTCCTATGGACACCAAAGTGGTGATGATTGTCTAATTCGAGTTGCTGAGGTAATTGCGAGAATTCCCCAGCGAGGAATTGATTTAGTAGCAAGGTATGGCGGCGAAGAGTTTGCGGTAATTTTACCAAATACTAATAGTGAGGGTGCCTTGGTTGTGGCTGAATCTATTAGGAATGCCATTACTATACTTAACATTCCCCATCAGAGTTCTACAGTTAGTGATCGGATTACTTTGAGTTTAGGAATTACTAGTTTGATACCAAGTAGTGATCAAAATCCAGAAATCTTAATTAACTCTGCGGATAAGGCTCTTTATACTGCGAAAAAACAGGGGCGAAATTGTGCGGTTACTCTGTAAATTTATAAGTTCATAAGTTCGATAAATTCTGTAAATCTATAAATATTACTATTCATAATGGCTCCCACAGACTCTTTAAGATTATTTTAGATCTGAAATCACTACACCAGCAAGTTACCCTGTAAAATGATGTAAAGAATTGTAATGACACGGTAGCGCACCTGTTTAACTGCTATGACGATTAAATCTGATGGGTTGGTAATGGTATCCGTTGATTGCAATGGTGATACCCCTAAGAAGGATGATCAGGAACAACAGGGCAATCGGGAACCTCTAGGGAATGTGCAGGATTTTGATTTGACTGATCTTGACTTAACGGATTGTTTTGAGTCCCGTCATATAGGTTTAAATTCTGATGATTGGCAGATCATGGTAGAAGCCGTTGGTTGTGCTACTGTAGCAGATTTGATCGCTAAAACCGTGCCGGAAAAGATTCGTTTTCCGCGATTATTGAATTTACCCCCAGCCCGCAGTGAATTCCAAGCTTTACAGGATCTTAAAGCCATTGCTGGGGAAAATCAGGTATTCCGTTCCTATATTGGCATGGGTTACTATGGCTGTATTACGCCGCCAGTGATTCAACGGAATATTCTAGAAAACCCTGGCTGGTATACCCAATATACGCCCTATCAAGCAGAAATCGCCCAAGGTCGCCTCGAAGCATTACTGAACTTCCAGACGATGGTAATGGATTTGACGGGTATGGAAATCGCTAATGCTTCTCTTTTAGATGAAGGAACCGCCGCCGCTGAAGCCATGACGATGGTTTATGGCATTGTCACCAGTGATAAGAAGCGCCAAAAGGAACCACCTCAGAAGTTCTTCATCAGTACAGCTTGCCATCCTCAAACCATTGCTGTAGTGCAAACTCGCGCTATTCCCTTAGGGATTGAAGTGGTTTTAGGAGATCACACCGACCCCGTGATTTTGGCACAACTAAGTTCTGATTACTTTGGGGCATTATTGCAATATCCGGCGACTGATGGCGCAGTGTATGACGATAACGAATTCATTACTAAACTTCATGGAATTGGTGGTTTAGTAGTTGTGGCGACGGATTTACTCGCGTTGACATTACTCAAACCTCCGGCGGAATTTGGTGCAGATGTGGTGGTGGGAAGTGCCCAACGGTTTGGTGTGCCCTTGGGTTATGGTGGTCCCCATGCAGCATTTTTAGCCACTAGAGAAGCTTATAAACGGCAGATTCCAGGGCGTGTGGTGGGGATCTCGAAGGATATTCATGGTCAGCCAGCGTTACGGCTTGCCTTGCAAACGAGAGAGCAACACATTCGCCGCGATAAAGCCACTAGTAATATTTGTACCGCTCAGGTGCTGTTGGCAGTGATGGCGAGTATGTATGCGGTTTATCACGGGGCAACGGGGCTGAAACGCATTGCCCAGCGGGTGCATCGGTTAACGAATATTGTCGCTACAGGTTTACGGAATTGGGGTTATACCGTTGTTCATGGGACGTTTTTCGACACGCTGAAGGTGATTTTACCCATTGCAGACCGTCAGAAACTTCTAGAGAAAGCTAGTGCCGCACAAGTCAATTTAAGAATTTATCCCGTAGGATCTGCGGATTTAAATGGGAATGATGGAACCTTAAGCGCGGTGGGGATTAGCCTTGATGAATCTGTGACAGCGAAAGACTTGCAGCAACTATGCCAGATTTTTGCCCCAGATTCAACTACTATTACTGAAGTTAAGCAACTCATCCAAGATTTAGCGAATCAGATACCCCAGGATCTGGCAATGCCTGCATTCTGTCAGCGTCAAACAGAATTTCTGACCCATCCAGTATTCCAGGTTTATCATTCCGAAACTGAACTATTACGCTATATCAATCGTCTCCAGGCTAAGGATTTATCTTTGACTACATCGATGATTCCTTTAGGTTCCTGCACGATGAAACTCAATGCCACAGCGGAAATGCTGCCAGTGACTTGGGCGGAATTTGGACAAATCCATCCCTTCGCACCCCAAGAGCAAACCAAAGGGTATCAGATTCTATTTCAGCAATTAGAAACATGGTTAGGGGAAATTACAGGATTTGCGGGAGTTTCGCTTCAGCCCAATGCAGGTTCCCAAGGAGAATATGCAGGTTTATTGACCATTCGTAATTATCACCATGCTAGAGGCGAAACCCAGCGCCATGTATGTTTGATTCCTACTTCGGCTCATGGCACAAATCCCGCCAGTGCGGTAATGGCAGGGATGACGGTGGTTCCTGTGGTATGCGATGCAGCAGGTAATATTGATGTGGCTGATTTAGCTGCCAAAGCTGCCAAACATCAAGAGAATCTCGCAGCATTGATGATTACCTATCCTTCCACCCACGGCGTATTTGAAGAATCCATTCAAGATATTTGCGCTTTGGTGCATCAATATGGCGGACAAGTCTATATGGATGGAGCAAATATGAATGCCCAGGTGGGATTATGTCGTCCTGGTGATATGGGAGCCGATGTGTGTCATCTGAATTTGCATAAGACTTTCTGTATTCCGCACGGTGGCGGCGGTCCAGGAATGGGTCCGATTTGTGTCGCTGCCCATCTAGTCCCCTTTTTACCAGAAAATCCTTTAAAACCAGATTATTCTCAAAATTCCGATTTACCTGTAATTGCCGCTGCACCTTGGGGAAGTGCTAGTATTTTACCGATTTCATGGATGTATATTGCGATGATGGGACCTGAAGGTTTACTCAGAGCGACTCAGGCAGCGATTCTCAATGCGAACTACATCGCGGCAAAATTAGCGCCCTATTACCCAGTGCTCTATAAGGGCGTACATGGATTGGTGGCTCACGAGTGTATTTTGGATTTACGTCCCTATAAAGCTAGTGCTAATATCGAAGTAGATGATATTGCGAAAAGGCTGATGGATTATGGCTTTCATGCGCCGACGGTTTCTTGGCCTGTGGCAGGAACCATGATGGTAGAACCCACCGAAAGCGAAAGTAAAGCGGAGTTAGATCGCTTTTGTGCAGCCATGATTGCCATTAGTGAGGAAGTTTCCCAAATTGTGAATGGGAAATTAGATCTAGTGGATAATCCCCTCAAAAATGCACCCCATACAGCGGCTAGTTTGCTGAGTGATGAATGGAATCACCGTTATTCCCGTCAGTTGGCAGCCTATCCCGCCCCTTGGTTACGGGAGCATAAATTCTGGGCAACGGTGGGTAGAATTGACAATGCCTATGGGGATCGGAATTTCGTCTGTTCCTGTTTGCCGATGAGTGCTTATGAGTCATAATTGAGAGCTATGTCCGCAAACCTGCTTAGGGAATGGGTGTGACAAAGAGAAATAGGGAGCATGAAAGGAGTAAAATACTCTCTTCTGCTCCCATTGCATTAGTTCTTATGAGTCAAATATCAGGATAGTTCTTTGTCTAATTTCTCTCTAACAGTTTGTCGAGAGAGTTTCCCTGTAGCAGTTTTAGGCAAACTATCCCATTGAAATAACTGTTTCGGTAATTTATATCGTCCTAAGCCTTCCGTTTCACAAAATGTCTGAACATCTAGAAGAGTCAGATATTCATCAGCAACAATTACCGCCGTTACCTGTTGTCCCCATTCAGACTGTGCCGTACCAATCACACAGGCTTCTGTAATTGCGGGATGACGTAATAAAATCGCTTCTATTTCTGTCGGATAAATATTCTCACCACCACTAATAATTAAATCATGGCGGCGATTTAACACATATAAATAACCATCGTCATCTAAATAGCCTATATCTCCGGTGGCAAACCATTCCTGACTATATTGTTCAGAATTATTTGAAAGTAATGGCGGTTTCGGTAATTCCAAACTATTTTCCGGATTGTTTTCCGTGATTTGATGTAAATAGCTAGAAAAAACATTCTTTCCTCGGATATAAATTTCACCAATGCTGTATGGATCAAGATTGTGACTATGATCTTGTTGACGCTCTAAATTAAAATCTCGAATTGCGATCTCAATACAGGATAAAGGACGACCGCTAGAGCCGAATCTATGGGATAATTCATGGGGTAAGAGAGTGGTGATTTGGGAACTTGCTTCCGTCATGCCATAGGTGGGACAAATAGGAATCCCTAAATCTCGACAGCGCTGCAATAGCTGGGGATCAGTGGTTGCCCCCCCTAAAAGCAAACATTTAAGATTCTGCAAATAGGACAAATATTGCGGTAATTCCGGATCTGCTAATAATCTAAACAATAAAGTAGGCACAAGAGAAATGATAGTTATTCTTTTTGTGGCGAGGGCATCGAAAACCGCACCCACACTAAACCGAGGTAATAGAACTATGCCATGACCTAAAATCGCACTGCGCCATAAAATTGATACGCCTCCCACATGGAATAACGGTAAACACAATAACCAATTATCTTGGACATTAATTCCCAAATGCTTAGCGGTGGCTTGGGCGCTGTGATAATGATTACTGTAGGTTAAGGGAACGGCTTTAGACTTGCCACTTGTACCGGAAGTAAAGAAAATACCTTGAATTTGATCTAGATCAAAATGCAAATAATCTCGATAACCATCATCAAATTCTAGTTGTGGTTCTTGTTGTGTCTTAGGATTAATTTCTTTAATTGCCACTAAATTAATAGCTAAGGTTCCCAAATTAGTCAGTTGTATCTGAATCTCCTCAGCTAGTTGACTATTATTTACATCATGAAATAGGTATTTCACATTCAGGGATGCTAACTGTTGAGCTAATTCCACTGCACTCAAACGATGATTTAGGAAAACCACGGGAGCCGCGACATAACTCAGAGCGTGGATTAGACAAATCAGATCCGGATCATTATGGCTCAAAACAGCACAGCGCTGATTCCTTAAATGCCATTGTTCTAATACGTTTGCCCACTGGTTCACCCGTTGATGTAGTTGTGCAAAAGTCCATTGCATATCATCGGTAACTAGAGCAATTTGTGATCCCGCTATTTGGGCTTGTTTGGCTAACCAGTGCATCGGAGAATTAGTAATGACTTAAAATTATCGAAGGTCTATAAGATAAAGAAAATAAAGAAATATTAACAGAAGTTGATCAACAGTACTAGCTACCTTTTGCCGCTATGCCACACATTTTTCTATCTTCTTCTGTTACCTTTGGGTTATAAGTCAAGTAATCTCCTAATTTCTTACAGGCAAGTTGCCATAATTGCTCGTAATCCGTTACAAAGTTATTATCGTATATTCGTACTTTATTATCAGAAGTAAATGCAATGATTTTACTGCCATCAGCACTAAAATTTGCTGCTTGGAAAGTGACGGCACTGGAGGAACTTATAATACCAATCAGATTACCTGCGGGATTCCATATCTGTATCGTTTTATCACTATAAGAACTAGTCACAATTTTATTACCATCAGGACTAATGCTTGCGGTATTAAGATATTGCGTATGCCCTTTTAGCTCAGTAGTTAAGGCTCCTGTTAGATCCCAAATCTTGACTGTATTACCCTTATGGAAAGTAATCAATTGTTTCCCATTAAAACTGAATCTAGCACTTAATATATCTCTTAAATTTTGCTTCGGTACACCCACTGGATTTCCTTTCATGTCCCAAATTTGGGCTTTTTTATTGTCAGCGTCACCGGAAACCGTGAGAAAATATTTTTCATCACTGCTAAAGGTTGGATAATCAGAATTAGTTAACTTAACGTTAATCTCTTTAATGAGATTTCCCTTTAGATCTAATAATTTAACTACGCCACTGTCATCAACAGTAATTATAATGTTGCTGTAATTACTAGAGAAAGCACGCTTAATGTCTCTCTTAATTACTTGTCTAGTCTCTAAATCCCATATTTGCAATTGCTTATCCGCTATAACAATTAATTTACTGCCATCGCTTGAAAAATTCACGTCCCTCAATTCAGACTCATTTAGACCTGTTTCTATGTCCTTACCTACGCGGTTACCTTGAGCATCCCACAATAAAATCTTATTCCCCAATCGGGTGGCAATTCTGGTTCCGTCTCTATTAAATGTTGTATAAATTCCTTCTATGTCGGCATTTAACTTCCCAGAAAAGTCGATGATTTGGGTCCTTTGTTTTTTATCATTTTGGATGGCAATTTTTTTTGCATCATCACTAATCGAAGTATTATAAATAGATTCAATCTCAAATGGCTTACTGATTTGGTTACCCTGTAAATCAAATAACTGTACAGTTTGATTATTTTGATCGTCATCTCCTGAATAGCTCAGAACTAAATTAATGTCACGACTAAAATTACCACGATATTTTCCACTAAGTGTAATAAATTTCTGTGACACAGCAGATAATCTGAGTTTATTAACATCAATAATCATGAATTTACTGTAGTCACGATTCAAAATAGGCTGTTTATCTGCTTCATACTTGACTTCAGCAATATGGTTACCTTTTAGATCCCATATTTGGATTTTATTGTTGTTAGAATAACCAAAGATCTTAGTATCATCTTCAGTAAAGTAAATCAAGCTGACATTATTAACTTTAAACTCAATCAATGTTTCACCAATTTGATTGTTTCTAAAATTGGATAACTTTACTGTTTGATTTCCATCTTTATTAAAGTTAGTTAGTGTAAGAATTTTACTGCTATTGTGGTTAAGAGAAAAATCCTTTATTTCATTTCTTCCAATTTCTAGTGGTGAAAAGTTACCCGCTAGATCATAGATTATCTTTTTTTCTTTATCTTTATCTTGATCTTGATCGGGATTACTAATAGTAATAATCTTACCACCATCTTTACTGAAATATTGGTGGCGAGTCCCTGAAATTTCAAGGACTATACTCCCCTTATGATCTAAAACCTTAAATTTATTATCTTTAGTGGGATAGATTAATTTAGTTGCATCAAAGTTAAATTGAATAGCAAAATCATAGTCAGGATTCCAATCTTCAGGCAGTTTAAACTCGTGGACAAGATTACCTTGAAGATCTAAAACTTCCATTGAGTTTTTATTGGGACTCGGACGGGTAATAATTTTACTGCCATCATCACTAAATTGAGCCAAAATTGTATCTTTAAGCTCTTTAATTACATTACCTTCATTATTTAAGACTACCCAGTTCTTCTCTTTAGAAATAGTAAGAATCCTATTATTTTCAATGTTAAACCTCGTATGTTCAGGATATTCTATATGCTTATCAATAGTTTTAATAACTTGACCTTTCAGATTCCATATTCTCGCAGTTTTGTCCAGCGAAACAGTGAAAATCTTAGTCCCATCCTGACTAAATTCGGCACTTACAATAGGGGCTGTGTGTCCTTCTAAAATATTGCCAGCAGGACTTTCGTAAACTGCTTGTAATAAGGCACGTATAACATCTGAGCGATTAATTCCTAAAGGATTACCTGATTCTTCTTTCACATTCTTAAGTTTATAATAACCTCTCATCGCCTCTAATAAAGAATCAAACCCCCGATCCTGCAAAAGATCAATTTCAGCATTAGTTTTATGCAGAGTAATTATACTTCTAGTTGCGGCTCTGGTCTGTTTATTTGCTTCATCAATGGAATTTTTCGTCCATATAGATGCCCCTAAAGACAAAACCAGAGCCGCAGCCAAAACAACCGTACTAACTCTAATACGAGACTGAGCCTTCCGTTCTGCATCCTTCAAAATAGCAATTGCCCGTTCATTGGCATCCTCTACATTCCGACTATTTTTGATATAAGTCTCTTGCAGTTCCGTTGGCAGTGGACTCTTTCCTTCACTCTCAGCTAACCACTGTTCTGCACTAGTCAAATCATCCCCCCGTAACAGAAGACTATCCGAACGTCCATTACTCCACTCAATCGCTCGCAACAACAGCCGCGTATGCCGATGTAAATGATCTAAGTCCAGTGAAATCGTCTCGATCAGATTCTGAAACGCCGACTCGAAATCATCCTCTTCCCGAAACATCAACCAATTATGCTTCTTGATAGCATCATGGGCGATATTCCCTACCTCAAAATTAGTCGCATCACGGCGCACAATAGGAAACAATCGCTTATTATGGCGTACCGCATGGAGAATCTCTTTAGCACAAACCTCTGAAGCAATCGAGTCTGGACTAATCACAAACACAAAAGTATCCGCCGCTTCGATGCCTTTCTCGATCTCTGCCCACCAGTCCGATGTCAACGGAATATTATTCCAGTCAACCCAAATATTTTTCCGGCTGCGTTCAAATGCGGCATAGAGAACGCTAACAAATTCTTTATCTTTGCGGGAGTAGGAAATAAAGGCATCAGTCATAACGACCTCATTACTTTAAAAATAATATAACCACAATTACTTTATTTAGTATCTTTTTCAAACCAAATTTCTAATGGCTGAGATCTATTCTCAAATCCTTTAACATATTTGATCTTAAAATCTTGATACTTAGGATCGATAGAAATCAAATCTTGTTTTAACTTTTCTGCAAGTTTCTTCTGACCTTGAGAGAAATATCTAATGTCAGATTTGTCAGGAGATATAGATTCACCAACAATTTCTATACTCGGCACATTATATCCCTTACTCTTGAATTTCGTTTTCAAATATGAAATCCTACTTCTTACTAATTCTGATGGCACCTGAATGTAAATCAAAGTGTTTTTATTTCCAGATTCAGTTTTATTTGCTGACAAGTTTGCTGACAAGCTATTAGATTCAGCAACAGCTTCCTGACCCTTCTGTTTAAATTGTTCTTTTAACTGTATATAGTCATTTTGTGCTTTTTTAGCATCCTCTTGCGCTTGATGAGTTTCTTCCTGTGATTGCCTTGTTTTATTGCGATAGTCATCTATTTCCATACTTGCTGATTGCCTGATTAGAAACACTACCCCAACGGAACCTACTAGCGCAATTATCAACATTATCAAGCTAGTCACGAGTGCTCTCTGACGCATTAAGGTTACTTTTTGGTTTGCGTCTTCCATCTTCCGACTAATGTCGATATAGGCAACTTGAGATTCTGTTGGTTTAGGATCCTTATCGACACCTTCAGAAAGCCATGTTTCTGCTAATTCAAGATCTTTGCCACGTAGTAAAAAACTTAACTCTCTTCCATTATTATCCCACTCGATCGCTCTGACTAAAAGCCTTGTATGAGCATGTAGATGTTCTAAATCGAGGGAAATCGTTTTAATTAAAGTCTGAAACGCCGACTCAAAATTATCCTGTTCCCGAAACATCAACCAATTATGCTGCTTGATTTTCTCATGGGCGATATTCCCCACCTCAAAATTCGTTACATCACGGCGCACAATAGGAAACAATCGCTTATTATGGCGTACCGCATGGAGAATCTCTTTAGCACAAACCTCTGAAGCAATCGAGTCTGGACTAATCACAAACACAAAAGTATCCGCTGCTTCGATGCCTTTCTCGATCTCTGCCCACCAGTCCGATGTCAGTGGAATATCATTCCAGTCAACCCAAATATTTTTCCGACTGCGTTCAAATGCGGCATAGAGAACGCTAACAAATTCCTTATCTTTGCGGGAGTAGGAAATAAAGGCATCAGTCATGGATTATCTCGTATCAAGATTTCGTTATGCCAGGTAGCTAAACCTCAGATTATCATGGTTCGCAAGAAACAGTCATAATAATAAATATAAGAATTATTTGATTGGATTAGGTTCCGCTTCGTCATCATTTTTATATAATTCTGACAAGGCTTCACGCATTTCTTCTACCCAACTGGAAGTCTCTGACTGAATTACTTTCTCGGTACTATTAACTAACTTCTTAATATTTTCTGGATTGGCTCTACCCTGATCCGTCAGGGCGTGCCACCAACACAATAAATTCTCTAGATTAGCAGCAGCTTGGTTGTAGCAGATTAACGTACTATCTAACTGCTTAAAATCCAAAAAACTGCTAACTGCTGTTGCGATTCCACTAGTAATTGCAATCCAAATTTCTGCCCGCATCGCTGCTAAAAAAGTTCCCAATCCACCCAAAATATAAATCGACCATTGCAGTAATTGCCACTGACGGTCTAGTTTCACAGTCTTACGCCGATACCAACTAAGCTGATCGATTAACCGATATTCTAAATATTGCTCAATTGTCAAAATTGAAAATGGCTCTGCATCTTCCCTACAAATACTATTTTTAATCGCCTTTAAAAGTTCCTTACTGCCAATTTCCAACTCACGATCTATCGCCAATCCCGACCGATTTACCTGAGTTTTCATGAGGCGGTCACTAACAATCTGAATTGATTCTGCCAAATGCATATCCGCATCTTTTACTTCATGAAGTATGCGATAACAATAAATCTCTTTTTTGAGAATTTCGGCACTAGCTCGCAAAATGACCCAATTCATGCCACGATCTAGCTTCACCGAAGCCGCCAACAGAATACTCACCATAATGGGAGCGATAATTATCAAGGCATAAAACCCATACCCCAAAATACCGACCAATTGACTTAAAGGAATATTACTCACATCAATCCATCCAATCGAGGATTTATCCAATTGGGCTTTGAGTACAACCAGAATTGTCGCAGTGATATTCACAACTAATATGGCAATCCTAAAGTTCAGAAATCGCTGCTGAGTTGCCACTGCTGTACGATCGTAAATACAAAACAATCGCCATGCATCTTCCAGTAGTTTCTGATTCAGAGGCTTTGATGCTGATGCAACTTCCATGATCACTCTGCTCCCAACAGTTTCTGTCTTAAAACCTTTGACAAACTCAAAGTTGCTTCCTTTAAATCTAGTAAATAAATCTGTCCCTGTTCTAATAACAATTCTATTTCTGGTCGTCTTTCCCAGTCAGGATTTAAAACTGCTGCCGCAATCTCATCCGCTAATCTACCACTACCCATAATAGTTACAATCGGACGATGTTCCTTAGCGCTCTCTTTCACATCTACCAAAGCAATCGCACCACCATTGATTAAAACCGTAACGGAACAACAATTCCCCGCCAACAAACTAGCAACCCGTGCCAACCATCGCGACTCATCACCCCATTGATTACCCGGTACTAAAAAGAAATGGGAATGATGGGGTTCTAGTTCCGTAGTATCTGTATTACTCCCTAAATTTACGCCGCCATTTATCTCACTATTTATGCCACTCTGCTCAGACAAATTAACTAAACCAATGGGCGAAACCCCAATTAATGGAAAGAGCGACTGGTTCACATCAAGAGAACCTCTAGCACTACCGATTAATTTCATCACCCCAGCATCAGTCCCCCCATCCACCACATAACAGCCTAATTCCTGCGCCAATGGAGCAAGAACCTCCGTAAACAGATTTTGTAACTTAATGAAATCTGCTTCTGCAATCAGGCTTGCGCCACCGACCACGACTAAAACAGGTCGTTTTTCTTGCAGTCCCATCATCGCTAAAGCCAGCGATAACTCAGCTTCTGTTTTTACCACTATGGCTTGGGCTGACGCACCATTAACGAAGTTAACTGTAAAACTAGATTCCATCGGAAACATCCCATCTGGGAAATGGCTTGATGTGGTTCATTTCTAGAGCAACTATAACCCATGTTGCCAAATTTGGATAAACCTAAGCTAATATTTATCATTCTGAAGACTGTTCCTCCTCTAATACCATTGCCCACACCGAAACCAAACGTAATTCCGAGGGGATTTCGGCTTCTGGTTCAGTAAACTCTAACTGAGTCTGGCGAGTTGGCAAATAACCTGACTCCGCAAAAGCGATTAACATCCGTTGCAAAGCGATCCAGATTTCCGATTCAAATTCCCAGTCATACCGGAAATTCGCTCTACCAGCAATGGAACGCAACGCCCAAAAATAACTATTACGCACCACAGAACCATTTTTCTGATATTGCGGGACATCTTCGCGATGGATAAATAGCACTTCATTCTCGATTCGGGCACGCATAACAGAATCAATTCCTAACTAATCCTAACTAATATTTTATTTCTAATTGTCAACACGAATCTTAAGCATTGTTATCAGGATCAAAACTACCTGACCCCAATGACTGACAATATAATTAAGCACCTTACAAGCCACTTTAACTAACAACTTTGATTCGCGCTTAAGGATCACATCATGACTGCCAAGGTTACGGCACTTACTCAATATCAAGAGGGGTTCAAACGCTGGTTTTTCTCTGATAACCGTCAGAATAAAAATCCTGACCATACCCATAAACACCCCTGGTGGCAAGTGATGTGTTTGACTGGGGTGGATTACTTCTCTACCCTCGGTTATCAGCCAGGAATTGCGGCGGTGGCAGCAGGGGCTTTATCTCCCATTGCAACACTAATTCTGATTTTACTAACTTTGTTCGGTGCTTTGCCCATTTATCGCATGGTGGCTAGGGCTAGTCCCCACGGTGAAGGTTCGATCTCGATGCTGGAACATCTGTTGCCTTGGTGGCAAGGTAAGCTACTGGTTTTGTGCTTATTGGGGTTTGTGGCGACGGACTTCATTATCACGATTACCCTGTCAGCAGCGGATGCAACAGCACACATTATCGAAAACCCTTTTATTTCAGAATTTTGGCGAAACCAGTCCATCCCTATCACAGTGATGCTGGTGCTGCTCTTAGGGGGTGTTTTCCTGAAAGGCTTTCGGGAAGCCATTGGTTTAGCCGTTTTCTTAGTTGTGATTTACTTAGGGCTGAATCTGGTTACCATTGCCTATGGGATGTATCAGATTTACTTGCATCCCCAAGTGATTACCAACTGGCAATCCCTCCTATTCGTCAATGGGCAAAACTGGTGGCAAATTATCGGCACTTCGGTTTTGATCTTCCCCAAATTAGCCCTTGGGTTGTCTGGGTTTGAAACTGGTGTGGCAGTGATGCCCCTAGTTAAAGGTCACAGTCAAGATACCGAAGAACAACCCATAGGCAGGGTGCAAAATACCTATAAGCTCCTCACCGCCGCCGCTCTGATTATGAGTCTATTTCTCTTAACCAGTAGCCTGGTAACGACACTGCTCATTCCCGCTGAACAATTTGGTCTAGACGGTAAAGCTAAAGGTCGCGCCCTTGCCTATCTGACTCACCTTTATTTTGGTGATACGTTCGGTACGATCTATGACCTGAGTACGATTACAATTCTTTGGTTTGCTGGTGCTTCAGCGATGGCAGGTCTAATTAATATTGTGCCTCGCTATCTACCCCGTTATGGGATGGCTCCTAATTGGGCATTGGTAACCCGTCCCCTCGTGGTGGTATATACCGTTATCGCTTTGTTAGTCACTATCATCTTTCAGGCTAATGTAGAAGCCCAAGGGGGAGCCTATGCCACAGGGGTTTTGGTCTTGATGAGTTCTGCTGCCTTGGCGGTGGCGTTGATGGTGCAACGTCAGGGACTTAAGAAAAGTATGTTCATTTTTGGCACAATCACCCTGATTTTCATCTATACCACCGTCACGAACATTATTGAAAGACCGGAAGGGATTAAAATCGCGGGGCTATTCATTACGGGGATTATTATTACTTCTCTAGTTTCGCGGGTGTGGCGTTCTACTGAATTACGGGTCGAAAATATCACGATGGACGAAACGGCTCAGCAATTTATTGATCTCGCCAGCACCGGCGTAATTCGGATCATTTCCCACCGTCCCAACCAGCGCACCTTGTCCGAATATGCCCTCAAGGAAAATAGCACGAGGGATGATCATCATATTCCCCCATCAGATCCAGTGCTTTTCTTAGAGATTCAAATTTCCGATCCTTCAGAATTTGCGGGAAAAATCCACATCGAAGGGATCGAAATCGGCAAGTACCGCATCCTACGCGCCCAAGGAGCCGCTGTGCCCAATACCATCGCCGCGATTTTGCTGCATATCCGTAACATCACCCATAAATTACCCCACGCTTACTTTGGCTGGGCAGAAGGAAACCCTTTCAAATATCTGATGCGGTTTATCTTGTTTGGTGAAGGGGATATTGCTGTCGTGTCGCGGGAAGTACTCCGCAAAGCTGAAAAAAATCCCCAGTGCCGACCAGTGATCCATGTGGGGGGGTAAACATTATTGCCCTCACCCCCCATCCCCCTCTCCCATGAAGGGAGAAGGAGAGTAAGACTAAAAATCAATTAATGAGGCTTTGACTCAAACTTTAGAGCCGTCCTGCCTAAAATGGTTGCGCCATAGGTGGGGCGGCTCTGCTGCAAGTATAGTCTTTTAAAATGATTTTTAGAGAGTACTTCGACCACGCTCATTCCTCGGTGTAAGTTGGTTGGGTGAAGTCAAAGCTATATTTTTTATTTGAATTTTTTATATCCATCCCAGCGGCAAACATGAAGTGTAATCATAAACTTTTACCTATGCTTACCATCAAGAAATAAATAGACCAAACCTAATAACGACTGTTCATTGCATAGATTTTCCTCTATACTAGAAGCATCATCAAAAACCTAGTCTTTTTGATTTATCCATAGAGAAAAGACAATGCTTAACTCGTTACTCGCGTCTGCATGGTTGATTCCGGTTTACCCTTTAGCTGGAGCAGCTTTATCTGTTATTTGGTTCCCGTCGGTGACTCGCCGCACTGGACCGCGTCCCTCTGGTTATGTCAATGCAGTCATGACCCTAACCGCTTTGGTCCACTGCATTTTGGCTTTAATTGCCATTTGGGATCAGCCCGCTGTGGTACTCCAAGCTTCTTGGTTGGATGTGGCTGGCTTACATTTGAGTTTTCCGTTTGAACTGTCCCGTTTGACCATTGGGGCAGCGACTTTAATTACTGGTTTAAATCTTGCTGCACAGTTCTACGCCTTCGGTTACTTGGAAATGGACTGGGGCTGGGCACGATTTTTCTCGTTACTGGGTTTGTTTGAAGGCGGTATGACTGCCTTAACCATGTGTGACTCGCTATTTTTCAGTTATGTCATTTTAGAAGTTTTAACCCTCGGCACATATTTGTTGTTGGGGATGTGGTTCAACCAATCCTTGGTGATCAGCGGCGCACGGGATGCGTTTTTGACCAAGCGGGTTGGGGACTTATTCCTATTAATGGGCGTAGTGGCATTATTACCCCTAGCTGGTACTTGGAATTTTACTGATTTAGCCGCATGGGCAGCCCAAGTCAGTGAGGGCAAAATTGCCGTTAATGGCACTTTAATTACTCTGATTACCTTAGGTTTGTTAGCGGGACCGATGGGCAAATGTGCTCAATTCCCCTTACACCTTTGGTTAGATGAAGCTATGGAAGGTCCGCTGCCAGGTACGGTGTTACGGAATTCCGTTGTGGTAGCCACTGGTACATGGGTTTTAGTCAAACTCGCACCGATCATGGCATTGTCTCAAGTCACTATGACGGTGATGGCAGCGGTGGGTTTATCGACGGCGGTAGGCGCAACCTTAATCGCCATTGCGCAGATTGACATTAAGCGGGCATTGTCTTATTTATCCAGTGCGTTCATGGGGCTAACTTTCATTGCCATTGCCATGAAGCAGACTGATACCGCTTTGATGTTGGTTTTCACATTTGGTTTATCGATTGCGTTGGCATTCATGGCGGTAGGAAATGTGATTTGGAACTGTACCACCCAAGACCTCCGGCAATATGGTGGTTTGTGGTCCCGTCGTCCCATTTCTGGCATCGCTTTGTTAGTGGCGTTGATTGGTATGGTGGCAGTGCCGCCCTTTGGTGGATTCTGGGCTTTAGAGCGTTTAGTCAGTGAAGCATTTACCATTGCCCCTTGGTTAGGTGGCATTTTGTTAGTCGTCAATGGTTTGGTTGCCTTGGGTTTGATGCGGATTTTTGGTTTAATTTTTGCGGGGAGACCTAAGCAAATGACCGAGCGCTCTCCGGAAATTCATTGGCCGATGGCAATTCCGACGGTGGTATTGTTGGGCATGGTACTGCACGAGCCGCAGTTGCTTGCTACTTGGGGCTTGGTCAAGGACTGGACGATTTTGACACAACCTACAGCCATTGCTTTGATTACCTCTAGCGCTTTGGGTATTGTTTCCGGAGCCGCGCTGTATTGCAATGACACGTTGACAAAGCCGATTCAGTTCCCCTTAAAGTCAGTGCAAGACTTCTTAGCCTATGACCTGTATACGCCACAGCTATACAAAATGAGCATTGTTTCCGTGGTGGATCGCATTTCTAAATTCGCGGACTGGCTGGATCGGAACCTAGTGGATGGTGTGGGTCAGTTCTTTGGTTTAGCGACTTTGTTTAGTGGTCAGAGTTTGCGCTATAGCACCGCCGGACAATCTCAGGTGTATATGCTCACCATCGTGATTGGTTTGGGGCTGTTAGTGCTACTGGCATTTAATATCAAGCTCTAGAATCAAGGTCTAAAATAGAACCGTGATCAAGCTGTAGACGCGACAGTAACGAGTAATTTGTTGGATTTGATGACCGATTTGATGATGCACTTGATCAAAGAACAATAGGAAAGACTATGCTTAGTGCTTTAATCTGGCTGCCACTGTGCGCTGCCATTCTGATTAGTTTGTGGAATCCATCGGGTTTGACGGAACCAGCCACCGTCAGCGGCGAAAAAACTCGCTATTCTGTATTACGCCAAAATCCCGGACGGACAGCGCTGAAAACCTTAGCTATCGCTTTTTCTAGCATTCTCTTATTCATTACGGTTTATATTGCCTTAAAGTTCAACATTGGTGATAGCGGAATGCAATTCAAGGAATATTTACCTTGGTTGCCGCCTTTGGGTTTAAGCTATAGTTTGGGTGTAGATGGCGTATCATTACCGCTCTTGGTTCTCAATGCAATCTTAACTTGGTTGGTGATTTTTAGCGATCCAGATACCAACGAGCGCCCGCAATTATTTTATGCCCTCGTATTCTTGGTTAATGCTGGTTTAACTGGAGCTTTCGTTGCTCAAAACGTTCTGTTATTCACCCTATTTTACGAATTAGAATTAATTCCCATCTACATCATGATCGGGGTGTGGGGGAGTGCCAAGCGTGAATTTGCCGCCACTAAGTTCTTAATTTATACCGCTGTTTCCGGATTATTAATTTTAATTGGTTTTGTTGCCTTAGGCTGGATTACCGCTAGCCCGATTCCTAATTTTGACTATGATTTCCTGAAGAATGCTACTTTACCCCTTGCAGTACAGTTACCCATTCTGATTGCTTTAATTATCGGTTTTGGCATTAAAGTGCCCCTAGTGCCTTTCCACACTTGGTTACCGGATACTTATGTCGAAGCTGGTACGCCCGTAACGATTTTATTAGGCGGCATTTTAGCGAAGTTAGGCACTTATGGTTTAATTCGGTTCTGTTTGCAATTGTTCCCCGATGCATGGAGTCAAATTGCGCCCTATTTAGCGATTTGGGCTGCGGTGGGGATTCTTTATGGAGCTTCCATTGCAATTGCCCAGAAAGATATTAAGCGCATGGTGGCTTATAGTTCTGTGGGACACATGAGTTATATTCTCTTGGCTTTGGCGGCGGCGACCCCTTTAAGTCTGGTGGGTGGGGTAACTCAGATGGTCAGTCACGGTTTGGTTTTGGCGATTCTGTTCTATCTAGTGGGCATTATTGAAACCAAGATCGGGACTCGTGATTTAGATGTTTTGAATGGTTTATTGAATCCGATTCGTGGTTTGCCGACGGTGAGTGCATTGTTGATTCTCGGCGGTATGGCTAGTGCAGGGATTCCGGGCATGGTTGGTTTTATTTCGGAGTTTTTGGTTTTCCAAGGTAGTTTTGCACGATTCCCAGTTCCGACAATCCTCGCTATTGTTGGTACTGGTTTGACAGCGGTTTACTTTGTGATTTTGTTGAATCGCACCTGTTTTGGGAAGTTAGACAATCAGACTGCTTACTATCCACGGATTACGGTTCGGGAACAGTTGCCAGCTTTGATTTTAGCGGCGTTAATTGTTTTCTTGGGCATACAGCCCCAGTGGTTGGTGCGTTGGACTGAGGCTACTACGAATAGTCTGGTGGCACAAATGCCGACTCTGACGGTGGCGGTTAAGGCTGAATTACCTAAGTCCTAGTTCTTGCATTTACTCTTCTATTGATTCCTGTAGTTATCTTTCTGTTGCTAATCAATTCGTTTGTATTTCTATCAATAAATTAATTAATCTTCTCTAATTCTCACTGCCACACTGGAGCTAAATAAGGAGCCAAGCCATGACAGTTACCGCACCGAAGCCAACCATATTACCCCCTTCGACCCATGAGTTTGCGGAAGTAATTCACCGTTTAGAAGCTGGTGGCGCAATGCTGCCTGACACTTCCGAAAACTTGATGCAAATCATTGGACTCTATAAAGCCTATGCTGTGCCGATGGATTTCTATTGGCGAGATTTGCTCTATATTGCGGAACAGGTTTTTTTAGATCCCGCGCCGTTCTTTAAGTACTTTATTCCTGATAGTTATTTGGATTTACCGAATCACTATGCTGGGGACACGGCGGATCTGCGAATTTGGCGTGGTCCGGCGGATGCCCATCCTGAGCTACGGGCATTCATTGACAAGGGCGAACTGAAGTATAAGTTACCTCGGCTGTTCCATCATTTATGGCATGATCGGGTAAATATGGAATTTGCTGAAGAGTGTATGCGGGCGATGTTGTGGCATCGGGATATGGGTGGCTTACTGGATGGCTATCTAGATTCCGAAGAGTATCGCCAGAATGCTGACATTGCGATTAAGGCTTATTTCCAAGGCAATCCGATTATGCAGGGGTTGTATGCTTTGTTCCCTGATATGTTTATGGAACAATGTCGCCAAATGACGATGTATTCGGTATTGGGGCTGTTTTGGGAAATCATGGCTCCGGTGTTTTTCGAGATGAGCGACCTTTATGATGAAGGGAAGTTGACCAGTGTACCGGAAGCAATGAATTTCCTGGTTAATGGGATTTTTGCGATTTCAGGAAGACCAATTTACCATCGGGTACAAATTCGTGGGCAATGGTTCGATATTGTGCCAAAGTCGAAGGGTTTTACATGGTTGTATGAGGCGGCTTTTCCTTATGTGGAAGCTGTGTTCTATCGTACTTCGCCATTCCGTGGCACCAAGTCCTATAATGCCCAAGCGGGACAAGTGCCGGATGATCAGCGGGATTTCCATTATGGGGTTTTGTATGCGGATAAGTTTCCGGTAGGAACTGCGGGGATTCCGCCCACATTGTTGCATCAAGATATGTATCACTTCTTGCCGCCCTATTTGCTGGAATATTATAAGCAGCACTGTCGGGGTGAGGATGATATGCTGATCCAGTTGGCGATTAGTTTCCAGCGGTCGATGTATTGTGTGACTTCAGCGGTAATTCAGGCAGGACGGGCAGCGTTCTATTATCCTTTGGACGATACGAATCCTGAGCATTTGATGGCAAATCGGATGTATTTTGAGGGACAGATCAATCGGTTCTGTAATCGGAAGTATGGTATGAATGAGGCGGCACGGTTACGGAATGTGCAAAAGCAGAGCTATCGTTAGTTGATTCGGTAGTTTAATCATCAATAATAGGGGATGGGAATTTAGGTTCTCATCCCTTGTTTTTTTGAGTGTCACCCAGCCCGAAAGCCAGGTGCTACTGCCATAGAGGCTGTACCAGTCAGCAAATCAGAGTTCCAATCCTCACCCAGCCCGAAAGCCAGGTGCTACAATGAGCCTGAAGAATCCCAGTATCTTGATGTGTTGGTTCCAATCCTCACCCAGCCCGAAAGCCAGGTGCTACGTCACCACAGAGACAGTTAGGCGTGGCAAAAGTTCCAATCCTCACCCAGCCCGAAAGCCAGGTGCTACCTAGCTGACGTGCAACCGCAATTTATGACCCCTGTTCCAATCCTCACCCAGCCCGAAAGCCAGGTGCTACGGTTCATGTAGGGGACAACTGCAAAGGCGTGGTTGTGTTCCAATCCTCACCCAGCCCGAAAGCCAGGTGCTACACAAAGATCGATTGTCAGGCGCAAACAAACTCAAGGTTCCAATCCTCACCCAGCCCGAAAGCCAGGTGCTACCTCGGTTATTTCGGCATTCGTGCCGATCGATGCTTGGTTCCAATCCTCACCCAGCCCGAAAGCCAGGTGCTACAAAACGCGATGCTTCTATATTGAGCCATACGCTGTTCCAATCCTCACCCAGCCCGAAAGCCAGGTGCTACTTTAACCAACGTTTCTATTGGTTATGTGTGCCATGTTCCAATCCTCACCCAGCCCGAAAGCCAGGTGCTACAAGGTGTTTTTGCCTTTGATCCATCTTACAAGCTGTTCCAATCCTCACCCAGCCCGAAAGCCAGGTGCTACTGGCGCTCGTATACAAGTTCAGCGCGGTATCATTCGCGTTGTTCCAATCCTCACCCAGCCCGAAAGCCAGGTGCTACAATAACCCGCCAAAACGCTGCTGATATCGTGGTTCCAATCCTCACCCAGCCCGAAAGCCAGGTGCTACGCCACTTAGCTGATTTTGGTGATTGTAGTTCTGTTCCAATCCTCACCCAGCCCGAAAGCCAGGTGCTACGCCACTTAGCTGATTTTGGTGATTGTAGTTCTGTTCCAATCCTCACCCAGCCCGAAAGCCAGGTGCTACTATGGCGGGAAGCGACAGGTACAGAATGCCTGAAGGTTCCAATCCTCACCCAGCCCGAAAGCCAGGTGCTACTTGAGCCATACTTTTCAAAATTGACCTTGCCAGATCTGCGTTCCAATCCTCACCCAGCCCGAAAGCCAGGTGCTACCTAGCTCAACGGTTACCAGCCTAAGAGCTAGATTTGTTCCAATCCTCACCCAGCCCGAAAGCCGGGTGCTACTTACCATTAACTATAACCATCAGGCTTCAGATTCTAACATCTCTAATTCTACTTTGTCATAAATTTCAGTCAGCGCAAGGGTCAGAGATACCGAGGCAAATGTCACCACATCTTCTAGGCTGTCATATTCTTGGAAACTCCATTTCTTCGGTTCTATTTTGCTGTATTGCTGCACATGGCAAGTGTATTGATCTACCAACAGATATTCTTGAAACGTAGGAATTGTGCGATAAAAAGCAAATTTCTCACTTTGATCATAGTTACCAGTTGATTTTGACAGCACTTCCACAATCAGCATCGGATTAGTAATGGTATCCTTGCGCCCTTCCTGAAGCACCAAATCGCCATTGACCACCATCACATCAGGATAGGTGTAAACCCGTTGCTGGGGAATCCACAAACGCTGATCTGTGACAAACACTTCGTAGGGTAGTCCTCGCATTCCAACTGTTAGGGTTGTGCATAAATTGCGAATAATACGGTTATGATTTGGTGTGCCACCTGACATTGCAATAATCTCTCCATTAATATATTCGTGACGAGCTTCTGATTCAACCTCCATTGCGAGATATTCTGCCGGTGAATAGATGCGTGGTGTTTCTGGGGATGTTTCTAGGATTGTCTCTGGCGTGGTTTCTGGTGGTGTTTCTATTTGAGCAATCATGGCAAGACCCTCTGATTTTTTAGTTATGATTCGAGCCAAACGCTAAGTGGTTTAAACATTTGCTGCTAATTCTAGCACCAGGAAATAATACTAGAAAGTAGCACTAGAAAGTAGTACAAATAAAGGAAGCCCAAAGCACCAAGCCTCAGACTCCCTAAAACAAATTCCTAACCTTCAATCAAGCGAGTTAAAGTGATTCCATTAGGCAAATCAGCATCATTGATAGTCAGTTCATAGTCAGAAAATTGGCGGGGGATCGTGCCTGATTCATTTAACTGAACCTTAATCCGTTCAAACAGTTTGTGAGCGGGAGCATTCCCCAACTTGTTCTCATGGCTGAAGATATACAAACCTCGGGGAGCCATCATCCCCCGACTAGCAGAACGATCCAAATCCCACATGTTTTCCAGAGCCTGCCAAAATAGTTCCAGATCATGGGATGTCACTCCGGTGCTTTCTGCTAGGTATGGCGAATAGAAGCCATGCGCCACATAAAGCCCATAGGGAATAAAAGTTTTCCGTCCAATGGTTTGGAGCTTCTCCCGATCCTTCTCATCAGTTACTGCCATACGGGTAATTGCCAAGTCTTGGGGTAAAACTGGATCAACCGATCTAGCAAAAGTAATTTGCATCGAACCTCTGACCTGCCCAGCATTTAGACCTGTACTCATTACTGCCCCGAACATTCGGACATCATAGAAGTTCTCACACATCCATTTTTGTGCCTTATCAGCATTAGCACGGCTTTTATCAGCTTTACCTGCCTTCTTGGTCAGCGTAGTGATAAAAGTCTTCACAGATTTACTAAAACCCACCTCATTTTCTAATACTTCCAATGCTTCCTTGAGTTCAGATTCAGATAGCTCACCACTGTATTCTAGGCTTGCAATCACATCTTCTGATTCATTACCCCCATCAATGAAACTAAAAGCCGGATTTAAATATGGTTGCAACTGTCTCAGGCTGTCAATGATCGCCGCATCATTGATCACTTCCTTGGCTGGTTTTCCGGTCGGAATACCCTGCTCGGTATAGGCACGGCGAATCTGACTATTGAGAACGCCATGATGTTCCACAAAAATTTTCAGTCGCGATTTCTGATCTTCAGTGGCTTCATGAGCTTCATAGGTAGAAATATAGTTCCGGATCTTGCGCTTAATACACACATCAGTCACAATACCCTGCAAAGTTTCTGGGTCAGTGCGGGGCATATTACCGCCATCAGGATCGCCATTGGGATTACCATCGGTGACATCGAAAAGTAGCACAAAATCATGACGACGTTGCGGATTGGTATACTCAGTCTTGTTCTTGGTAGTCATTAGTGTTGTTCCTGATTTTTGTGATTATTGATTTTCCTTAGAGACAATGGCAGATTTAGCCGCTGCCCGATTCGCTGCCCGTTGATGGTAGTAACCCAAGGCAAATAAGCCCTGATCTTGCAGAGAGAGAGTTTTAGGAAACTCGGTCAGATGAGCCGTAATTTGTTCAATACGTTCTTCTAGGGCATTGCAAGTGTCAGATTGCCCCTTTCTCAATTTAGATAGATGTGCCCTCGCCCCGCGCATCAGAGGTGGAAAAGCACTAGCAGGATTACTAGAAGCAGCTCCATAATAGCGATCAGTTAAAGAAGCATTAATCTTGCCAAGGGCGGCTCTTTGGGTTGCTTCTAGTTCAGCTAATAAACGACCGCAGTGATAAGCCGGTTCTTTAGGTTGATGTTCAGGATCAGAATTTAGATTTTCCATTGGTAACATTGCGATTTGTTCATTTTGAGTAGTGAGAATCAGTTTGATTAAAGCGGCACGAGTATAGGTAACATCTTGCTCCACTCGATTACGCCGTACTAAACGCACCAGTAAATCTAAGGGAATCTTGCCCCCATAAAGCGCGACCCTAGTTAAGGAAGTGGTCACCGCAGGTAACATTTCCTTGCCAGCATCACGATAGGCACTAGCGGCTAAAGCGTAGACACCGAGAGGTCTACCGTATTCACCGTAGGGATCGACAATTTTTTGGGCAGTAAACCATGCTTGTAGATTTGCCTGCACTTCAGGGATTGTCATCTCTAACCAGTCCCGTACTACTACCCTTGAGCTATTAGCCGTTAGTGCCAGCACATAGAACTGATTGCCTTCTACACCGTAGGTTTGTTTTCCTGAACCAGCAGAGCCTAAAAGATGAAGCACTGCTTGGGGATCAGGTTTATCCAGATAAGCAAAAGGATTAAAATCTGAAGCCTCTCTAGTCCAAGCCACATAGGTCGTTGTGCCAATATTTAACTTGGAATTCGGTGCATCAATCAGATAATTTAGAGCCTTAGCAAACTTCTCTGCCGCATCCCTAGAAATTGGTGAAGTGAGCGAATTTTTCAGCCCATAGGATGTAAATGGATCGGCATTGGCTGAAACTAAGACAGTTCCTGAAGGTTGACCACCAATCAGTTTTTTAATTAAAACCGGCATCCGCTCTACCACTGGTTTAAGTTCCCCAGTCACTAAACAATTCATGATTGGGGTTTCCTGTTTATCTTCAGTCCCCCCGCCTGCGGTATAATCTGCCCAAAACTCTTGAATACTGAGGATTTCCGCTTTCGCATCTGCTGGAATCACATCAAGTGCCGAAAAAGTGAGATTATCACTCGGATCAAAATCTGTAGGTAATTGATCGCGATCCGTTTCAGGATTCCATAACTCCAAAAACTTAGCGATAATCTGCACCGTAGGCTCTTGCGTTACCTCAGCGCACTTCCGTACCAACGCTTTGAATTGTTGATGATAATCTCTGACCCGATTCGGTTTAGATTCAGGTCGCCCAATGCCTAAGACATATTCCCCAGTATCAGCAAGAAGTTTGGGTTTAACCCCTGATGAGCGACTGATATGAGGAACCGTCATTAGTTCGCCACGCTTATCAGCCTTGTTATTTCCTCCTCTAGGAATAAAACTACGCAACGTACCATCAGGATTAAGATTAATCAGCCACCGCACCCGCACCTCGGCATACATCGTCGGTGGTAAGTCCATTTGCGTTTCTGCAAACTCTTTCAACTTGGTGAGAATCATAATTTAGGAACCCTTAAAATACCCCGTTCTAGTCTGGCACGAAAGAACTTGGGCTGGGCTTTTCCCTTCGCTACTTTCGCACCTTTAGCGTCATGGCTGAGATAAGTCAGTGTTCCATCCACAGTTTCAGTAAATTCCATATCTAGAAGCATGAATCCTAATTCATCACTGCGCTCAATGGGGTGATCGGTTGTTTGAGGCGGTTCAAAAAAAGCACTAAACTCTCGCGTTCCCAAATAGGGCTGATGGTGACATTGCCCCCGCGCTACCCGACGACGAAACTGATCCCGATACTTTGCTACATCAGCGTTGGCATGGGGTTTGAGTTTAATATTTGCCTTGATTACATAAGCCACATCCCGTAAACATAGGGTATGCCGTTGGGTGCGATCTGCATCAGCATAGTAATGAAAATCAGGGTCTTTTGCCGAACGATCACTTTGCCAGCTACTCACTTCATTACGCAAAATCGAAAAGCGCTGAATGGGTTTGAGAACATGGATTTCTTCCACTTCCCAAGTGAATTCTGGCTTCCAAAAAATTGCTTCTAATACACCCCTAGCCGCGCTAGGAGTCATCACCTCATAACTGACCCGTTCCACACTAAATTCGGGTCTGGTGAAATTTGCGAAATCACTCCAAACCTTTACAGTCAGAGGCGGATTAGCAGTCATTCTTGGTCGTGGATCAATAGTCACAGTTACTCTCCCAATTGTTATTCCAGAAGTTACAAATTGCTTCCCCACTGTCTGAATAGGAATCAACCTGACTTTCAAGATCAGAAATTTTGTCTGACTGACTCAAGACAACACCAGAAACAACCAACTCTAATTTACTGATCTCAGCTTTTAAGTAATTTATAACTTAATTTGAGATATATGGTATTTTTAACATAAAACTACTTTGTTTGCTAACTATCTAAATATTTATTTTAGGCTTTACGATATCAAGGCTGATAGCACTAAAAATATTTTAATTTTAATTTTAATTAATTTTTTAGATACAATAAATTGCTATATCACTGAATGGGATCGGCTGAAGATAATAAACTTGCCAAGATAATCCGCATCACCGTCTCAATATCTTCAGTTACTCGATAGAGATTTAGCCCTTGGATAATGTGTTTTTGGGAGCGCTGCAAAATACCAAATTGCCAGATGTTGCCAGTGGTGACGGCTCCAATTAGTTCCGGTTGAGGTGAATCTGTCCACTGGTCTAAGGCAATCAACTCAACAGCAAGCTGACCAAAACCTCGACTCAAATCCGCTTGCTTCGCTTCAATAATTACTACACTTCTATCCGTTGCAAGATAATAGTCTAAAATTCCTTGTAATTGATTATTTAGCTTGAGGCTGTACTCAATCCGTACATGGGCATGACTGTAATAGATTAGATCGGTGATGATCGGCGCAATTATAAACTCACGGCGTGTCGTCTCATTTTCAGAATCAATATAAGGCAGTACCTCTTCAATGCGTTGCTTCAAATTAGCGAGACGATCCAGCGTTCCTGAATATTCAGGCAATTTGATCATCTGCTTGCTCAGGGTGTAACCAAACTCAGCCACTAGTTCACTAGGGATAATTCCTAAGTCAAAATAATTACTAAAAGTGTAGGAACGATTGGGATCTAAATTTGATTTAGTCATCTTCAACTCCTCAATTTCTTGAATTTCTCAAACAATCAAATCCGCCGGATCAAAGAGAATCGCTTTATTTGCAAGCATAATTCCTTGCACTGGATCATAGCCATCCTGCCAGACCCACAAACTAGGGGCAATTTCGCGGCGAAAGTCTTCCGCTTGCTTAAATTCGTAATTGCGTAAATTTACGAGATAGGGCTGTAATGAACGCCAGTCTCTAGAGCATAAACCTCGTCGTTCAATTAACTGCAACAAATCACAGGCTTGATCATCATATTTAATCACTACAGGGGTAGTGTCATCTCTAATAAATTTGAACTGCTTCGCAACTTCAGGATAATCTAGACGTTTACGCAGTTCCTGAATACGTTGTTTATCCGTAGGCACATTTTTGTAAAGCTGACAAAAATATGCCTCGAAAATAATAGGGCTATCAAGATCGAAGTTTGAAGAGTTCAAAAGAGTTTTTGTAATAGCGATTGCCGTTTCGTATTCACCCTTTGGCGTGCTACCTTCCTGAGGATCAAAAATCACCACACGCCCTTTCTGAGTTCTTTTACCTTCACGATTACAACGTCCTGCCGCTTGGACAATGCGATCCAGTGGTGCAATCGCTCGATAAACTGTCGGGAAATCTAAATCTACCCCAGCTTCCACAACTTGAGTTGATATTAGAATACAAGGCTGTTCATGCTTAAGTCTTTCTCTCACTGTCGTCAAAACTTCCTGTCGATGCTTACCACACAGCAAAGTAGAAAGATGAAAAACATGATCATTAGTCTTTAGTTCTGCTTTTAATTCCGCCACCACTGCTAAGGCATCTTTACGAGTATTGAGAACCACTAATGCTTGATCTTGTTGAGCAAGATCTGTGGCTAACCTTGCCCAATTCCATGACTCTTGAGGAAGGGAGTAGTTAACTCGACTTAAATTGCTAAAGTGCTGTCGTGTTGTTTCAGGGAGAATAATGTCTTTTACTGAACCCTTTGTAAAGCCTACTAAATAAGGATTTTGCCCTTCTAAAGCCGGTTGAGTAGCAGTGCAAAGTAAGAGCGTCACTCTATAATATTCCACAAGTTCTGTTAACACACTTAAAATCGGAACTAATAAATGATTCGGCAGTGTTTGCACCTCATCCAAAATAATCACACTGCCCACAATATTGTGCAACTTGCGGCAACGACTAGGGCGATTAGCGAATAAACTTTCAAATAGTTGTACTGTTGTGGTTACAATTAAGGGTGCGTCCCAGTTTTGGGTTGCAAGCCTTGCCTGAGCAACTTCTCGCCGTGCATCTTCGGTATCAGGTTCTTTAGATGCACTATGATGTTCTAAAACTGCATCCTCTCCAAAGATCTCGCGATAAACATTAACCGTCTGTTCAATAATGCTGGTATAAGGAACCGCTACAATCACCCGATCCAGATTATGTTTTATACCATGACGTAAAGCAAAAGAAAGTCCGCTTAAGGTTTTACCACCACCCGTTGGCACAGCCAGTCTAAAAATTCCCGCTGATAATTCCGATGCCTCTACACAAGCCCGATAAACGTCGGCTCTAATCTGATTTACAGGAATGCCAGCAGCATTGCTAATCAAATTCCTTTGATGTGCTTCAAGCAAATGCCAAAGTTCCGTAATCGTAACTCTAGAACCGCGCTGAATAGAGATTTCTGGGTTGAAATGCGCCTCAGTATCTAAATGATCTGCATCAATTAAACAAGAGAAAATCATCCGGGTCAAAAATTCATAACTATGAGCATCCTTAATCAATTTTGCCATCAATTGACTGAAATTGATTTTAGCTGCAATCTCCTGTAAGTCTTTAGGGACTTGTTTTAACACTTCCTGATAAGATGCTTCAAGATCGGGGTTTCGCAATTTACTTTTTAAATCTTCCTTTTCGGGCAAGCCGCCATGATGCCCATAAATAATTGGAGCCAAGGGCATACACTTTTCCCAAGCCAGACGCGCTCCATGAAAGGCATGGGGGACCTTACTGCGAGGTGCTGCTTTACCAGCTTTTGAAGCAATATTACACAACCTCAAATACTCTTGAAATTCAGGATTATACTTGCCTAAATCATGCCATAGTCCAGCATAATACCCCAATACTCCCGCATCAAATTTATTCGCGTAACGTTCTGTTTTTTGGGCAACTTCACTCAAGTGCTCTCTTAAACTGTGCCACTGATCCGAACCTTGAGGCGGAGTATGGGCAGCGGGCTGATGATTTTCCATTATTATTCATCCAATAAGCCTGTAAAGTAAATCCTGTAAAGTAAATTTTTACTATCTTGTGCCAAAAGTGTTAGATGAGTAAACAAAACTTGATAGAAGACTACATAATAATATTATAAAATGTATTATAACTACAAGCAAATCAAATGATATTATCTATGCAAAAATATTTGTATATCTTGAAGGTTCTTCGCTAATTCATGGAATATAGTAGAATCAAATAAGAAGTAGAGGTTAATGTAGGAGAGAGAAATGACATACAGTATGGACTTAAGAGAAAGAGTAGTGGAGTATGTCAGAGGAGG
>JBIKNH010000279.1:0-4163 GCA_044358815.1 Pseudanabaenaceae cyanobacterium
GGTGGGTTTAGGGTAATATTCATTGGGTTCTAGGTCGAGATCGTCCGCTGCACTGGGCTGGTTTTGTCCCGGATTAGCACTGAGATACGGCGCAGAACTAGAAATAATCGGGTTACCTAAACTAGTCAGCAAAGCTTGGCAAATTTGATGATCCGGTACACGAATCCCCGTAGTTTTGCGTTTGGGATTTAACACCAGCTTAGGTACTAGCTTTGTGGCAGGCAAAATAAACGTGTAAGGTCCAGGAATCAAACTTTTCATGGTGCGATAAGCCGAGTCCGTCACCACTGCATAGTTGGCAATGTTTGACAAAGACGGACATAAAAAAGTCAGGGGCTTATCATTAGACATGCGCTTCATTTGGCGCACCCGCTGGATAGCATCTTTGGAAACCATATCGCAGCCAATGGCATAAACAGTGTCAGTGGGATAGAGCATCACCGCTCCCTGACGCAACTCTTGCACCACCTGCTCTAAAACCCTCGCTTGAGGCGTTTCAGGATGAATTTTGTAAATTTTAGCCACAGCAACCCTGAGAGATATCAGCTATAAACATCAGCAGCTTAAGGAGTCTGCTATATTTAACCAGCTTATTTGCCAAATATCCTAAAACTTCCCATAAAAGTTACTTGACAAAACAAAACCTAGAAGCAAGTCCATACGACGGAACTCACAACAAAAGCCGAATTCTAAGAAGACTAGGCTTTAAGAATGGTTTTAAGAATAACTGGGGTGCAAGGATTCGAACCTCGGAATGTCTGGACCAAAACCAGATGCCTTACCGCTTGGCGACACCCCATTGTGTCATGCCTCTTTCAAGGAGGTGCTTAAGCTAGCCGTACCGCTCAATTATAACTGCTTTTTGCAGCGGCTCAACTTTTCGCTTAGACAATATAGCAAACACTACCCCAGTTATGTCAACCCCTTTGAGCGATTTTTTTGCAGAATTTTTTAGAGTACCTGAGGAACTTCAGCCTAACTTAGTTTAATTTCATTAAGTTTACATAGCAAGAGGTACACGGTATGGGTTGAATTATTTGAATTAGTTGCATTGACTGAGTTGATCTTAAGTTGATCTGAGTTAGGCTTTGACTAATCAGTTTCCGAGAATTGGGGAATGCTTACGGCTCCGATCTGCCGGCGGGATGTGTGCGAACTTATCCCAGCAACCTACAAATGATCAATTCGGGTAAATTTTAAGAATGAATTTGGGATAAATTGGAAGCGCAAAAGTAATCTCTTAAGAAACATCTTCAAAAATATATTAAAAACCGTCTAAAAAATATGTTAAAAACGGTTCAAGTTGAGATTTAAATCATTATTTGAGTCTGGGTTTGAACTGAAACAAATAAATTTTTAGCCAGAGTTGAGTATTAGATAACAAAGCAAATAATAAGGCAAAATCAATCAGGTTTAGAGCACTATTAGAACCCTTTCAGTAAGTTCTAATCAATCAAATCTAATTAGTCAAATCTAATAATCAAAGTCAGGCTAATATGCTACCTCAGCAAAACTAGTGAAGCAGATATAATGACAGTTGATGGTTAATCATGGAACCGTGGCTATGAATGCAGACAGCAAAGCAATTCCATTCTCCGATAAAGTTGCCATTATTACTGCGGCAATTAATAGTGTTCGTGATCCCATAGTCAGCTTCAACGATGAAGGCATGATCCAATGGGCAAATCAGGCATTTCAAAACCTGGTGGGGAAATCTGAAGCTGATTTAGTTAATCAGAGTTTTAGTCAGATCATGCCATTGCAATTAGAAGGAAGATTTATCTTATTTACGGGAAAATTTGACTTGCCCAAGGTTTCCGGTGATGAACCATTAGCTAGAAACACCCAAATTATTCCTATTGATAGTTTAGATGAATTAATTCACCGTACAACATTTTTATATTTGAAGAATCATCAAGAACCAATTATCTTCTCTATAAACCATCAGTGTCATGTATTAGGTGATCAATGCACCCGTTCTCACATCCTAACCATGCATCCTATCGATGGCAATTACTCGGTAGATGGGACTACATCAAAATTAGTTTCAAATGTTAATTTGGTTTCTGCTGCTAAATCTAGAAAAAGTATTTTTAGTCATGATTCTAGTGCCAAATTTAGACCAAATTTATCAGATATAGTCCATAAATACCAACATCATCACCATCAATTAATTAGCACAAATCAGCAACTCAGATTGATCATTACCAATATGCCAATGATCATTTTAGTCACAGATCAAGATGGCATTGTTATTTTATGTGAGGGGAGAGATTTAGGAAAAATAAATTTAAATACCGGAGATTTGATCGGTCATTCTATTTTTGATATTTATGCTAATCAGCCCACAATAACTAATTCAGTCCAAAGATGTTTAGCTGGTGAACATCATAGTTTGTCCCATTATTGGCACGATTTATATTTTGAAATTGAATATATTCCATTTATTAATTCCCAGGGAGAAAAACATGGTGCTTTAATTGTAGGTACCGATGTAACAGAGCAGTTTCAATATGCTGAATCAGCAAGGTTACAAAATTGGCGATCAGTGATATTTTCTAACATTGCTGTAAAAATTCATCAGTCTCTGGATATGGATGAAATTTTACAAACTACTGTCCGAGAGGTTAGAAATTTTCTAAGCACTGATCGGGTCTTAATTTATCGATTTAATAGTGATTGGAGTGGGGATGTAGTAGTTGAATCAGTGGCAGAGAATTGGTCCTCTACCCTTGGTTTAAATATCATTGACACCTGTTTTATGCAGGGCATGTGGCAAGAGTATCAAAATGGTAAATATGTTGCCATTGATGATATTTATAACTCCCATTTGTCCCCTTGTCATCGCAGTTTATTAGAAGGCTTAGAGGTGCGTTCTAACCTAGTGGTGCCAATCATTGAAAATGAAAAACTATGGGGTTTATTAATCGCTCATCATTGCAGCGAAAAGCGTCATTGGAAAAAAATCGAACTAGAATTATTAATTCAGTTAGCAACTCAGTTAAGTATTGCTTTATATCAAGCCCATTTATTAAATCAAGAAACGAGTCAGCGTAAATTATTAGCGCAGCAAAATACTGAACTGGAGTTAGCTCGTCGCGAAGCAGAAACAGCAACTATTATGAAAAGTACTTTTCTAGCCACGATGAGCCATGAAATCCGCACACCTATGAATGCAGTTTTAGGTATGACGGGGTTATTAATGGACACAAATCTCAATCCCGAACAGTTAGATTTTGTTAGCACAATTCGTTTTAGTGGCGAAACCTTATTATCAATTATTAATGAAATCCTTGATTTTTCTAAGCTAGAATCCCAAGAAATGGAGTTAGAAATCCTTAATTTTAATCTGCTAAATTGTATTGAGGATTGTACAGATTTATTGGCTAACTCTGCCCATAATCAAGGTATAGATTTATATTCATGGATTGATGTAAATTTACCCCATGAATTACGGGGTGATGTGACTCGACTGAAACAGGTGATCATTAATTTAATTAATAATGCAATTAAGTTCACTAGCCAAGGTGAAGTGATTATTCAAGCATCATTAATTGCCGAATATAGCGATCAAGTCCTGATTAGAATTAGTATTAGAGATACAGGGATTGGTATTCCTGAGACCAAAATCTCTAAACTATTTACACCATTTACCCAAGTTGATGCCTCTACCACGCGGAAGTATGGTGGTACTGGTTTAGGACTCGCTATATCTAAACAATTAGTTGATTTAATGGGAGGAGAAATAGGCGTAATTAGTGAAGAAAGTAAAGGTTCTGAATTTTGGTTTGAAGTACCATTCACTAAGCATAGTTCTTTGAAATCAAATAATCATAATTTATCTAAACTTAAGGTTTTAGTTAACTGCCGAGTTTTAGTGATTGATCGCCATCATACTAACTGTAAATTAATTGATTATCAATTATCTAGTTGTCAAATGTGGGTCGATACCTGTGAGGACTCAATAACAGCATGGGATTTATTAGTTAATAGTTTAACATCAGGTAAACCCTATCAAATTATTATCTTAGACATCCAGAATGATGTAAATGCAGAATCCCTTACTAGATATATCAAGACCCACCCGCGATTAAAAGATATCCATCTAGTTATGGTTACATCATGGCAGCAAAGAAGTACTGCGCAAAAATATCGAGAAATGG
>JBIKNH010000110.1:0-14274 GCA_044358815.1 Pseudanabaenaceae cyanobacterium
GCCAAAGGCTTTAAAGCATTGGCAGCAGACTTGTTGAACAACTGCGACAACTGACGGGCAGCGCGGTCTTGCCAATTCCCTTTACCATAGACATAGCCAGCAATCAGAGGTAGAGCAACGGTAGCTTCAGCAAATACCATTTGTTCCTGTACGATGTCTACCTTGCCCCAGGAATGAGCTTCCTTCAAAGTGGAACCAGATAAAGCACCATCGCGCTCATCAGCAACGGTGATTTGAACCGCATACTTGTGCATCGCAGTTTCAAAACCGAGCAATTCCGCTGCAACTACGGTGTCTTGAGCGAAGTTCTTGGGTACGCCGCCGCCCACCATGAATAAGCCAGTGTGAGGTGAAGCCAATTTGCACTGGGTCAGTTCGCGGAAGTCACGTACGGAATCAATGGTGAGATGTTCTTCGGGAGAATACCACTGGTGATGCACCAAACCGAACCCAGCGGAACAGTCACTGAAAGCAGGAACGAAAATGGGCACTTGATGCTCGTAGGCAGCCAATACCACAGATTGACGGTTCTTTGCGTGCTTGTCTAGATACGCGCCCATTTCATGAATGAACTCTCTGGAAGAATGGGGACGGGGGGGCAGAGATTCCGCAATCTTAGCGATGGTCATGTCACAGACCCGCAATTCGTCCTCGTCAATGTAGGTGTCATAGATCCGGTCGATTTGATTTTCCCGCAATACGGAATCATCAGCGAAAGGAGAACCCATATAGTGACGGAAACCTAGGGCTTCAAAGAAATCCTGATCAACGATGTTTGCGCCAGTGGAAACGATCATATCCACCATGTTGTTCTTGATCAGATCGTAAACAATTCCCTTCAAACCAGCGCTAAACAGAGAACCCGCCAAGCACAAAATAATTGCACAATCCTTGTCAGCAATCATTTCGTCATAGATTTTCGCTGCCCGTCCCAAATTACGTCCTTGGAACGCAGTCTTAGACATAGCTTCGACCAAATTCACCACATCAAAAGCTTTGATGTCAATGTGCTCAACGGTTTCTTTCAAGAATTCGCTTTTCATGATTTCTCTATCCCTAGATATGTTCAATAATTACAGTGTTTAACTCAGATTTATTCCACAGCAGAGGGAGCTAATTCACCGCTTAAACCACCACCCCATCAGTTCCTAATGGAAAATCCTACTAGAAAATGAATGGGAAGATATAGAGCGTTTTCTCTCATTACAGTTCCCTAATAGCATCCTTAAAAGCAAGACAAATCCAGGCGTAGTCCCATTCATCTCCAGCACAAATCCTTTGCCAGACCTACATTCTAGCGAGATAATTGCACCACCCACAGCTTCAGAGCAAACTGCGCTGAAGGAAACCGGATGCTGTAACCACTGCACGGATTGTCAATCTGTTCAGTCAGACCTGCATCTCTACACCTACGGAAATACCGATGGAAGATTTACCATCATGGCATCAGTTAGGCTCAAGAGACATTTGGAGTATATCGGCTATCAGAGACTAGAACATTGTCAAGTATCGCCGGCGCTTATTTCCCAAGAAAGTTTCCGGAGAAAACCCCTTCCCAAGGGTACGATCTACCATTTACGGTCACTACGAATCAGGCTTGCCACGAGTCGAGACCTATAGGTATGGGGTGGACTGGATTAAGTTGTGAAAAATCTTTATGGTGCTGTGAAGCTTTACCTTCTCATAGTCTTGAGAAGTGATCGACCTAGGCTGTAGCGATAAAAAGTGTAATGCAACCCCAATTACCTAGACAAAAACGATGAAAATTTGGCTTCTCAAAAATTTAGGCTAGGGATCACGGATTAATGAGGCAGAGCAGACTTTACCACAACCCTGAGAGTTAGCAGGCCGACCAGAACATACTAGGACCTTCGCAGGCATCATCCCAAGATAGGGCTGGATCTGCCTGTCGTCTTTCTCCGAGTTTGACGTAAAGATGCCATGCACAGCCAATGATTAATATTGCTCTGTTCAATTGTCTTTAGTGAAAAACAACAAGTCGTTAAGGATCATAACACCTAGTAACAATAAAGTACAGCAAAATGGCGCTAGAAATTTTGTGGTGGGGTGCAGTTCAATCATTTCTAGGACGCACAGGCACTGGTTGCCCGTTTAAGGAGGAATTGAATTGAGAGGCGTTAGTTTAACGACATCCCAGTACCAGATGGCTTTACAGGCTTATGCCGAAGGGCGCTATGAGGAGGCAATGCAGCGGTTTTCGGATCTGCTGTATGAAGATCCTCGTAATCCTCGGCTCCATATTTGGTTAGGGGCTTCATTTCGTAAGGCGGGCAAGCTGGAATATGCCAAGGTGCAGTATCAACAGGTATTGACTTTGACGACGGATGCTGACTTGGTGAGTTTGGCGCGGAGTTCTTTGGCACAGATTCAGCAGCAGTCAATTTTAGCTACTCCCCTTCGGGACAGTGGTGATGGCGATCCGATGGCAACAACTTTACAAGTCAATGACACGGGCTACAAATTGCGACGTAGCCCCCCGGAAGCCTATGGTCTGGTTACGGATGAGCAAAATGGGAATAAGCCAGCGGTGCTAGGGGGAACTCATGGGCAGGGTAAGACGAATGGTGTGATCCCACCACCGGCGCTCAATGGACGCGGACGGGGGCAACGGGATAATGGCAAACGCGATGGTAAATCGAATTTATCTAACCTATCTAACTTGTCTAAGTCAAGTCCTGCTGAACAAGAATATGATCACCAGGAACATGATCGGGATGCTGCTGGGAAAATTCCACCACCCCTGGGGTTAGCTCCGATACCGCCGCTCCCACCACTGGCAGTGAGGGTGAAGCCATCATCTAATGGTCATGGGGCACATGGTGGTGATGAGGCTCACACTCCATCTGCGGTGGATGTGGTTGGTGGAGATGGGACAAGTCTTAAGTCAAGTATGGCAACGTCGAGTATTACAACGAGTATCACGGCAGTTGATGCGAAACTTGGTGGCAGGGTCGATGGCAGACTTGATGATCAAGGGAATGAGGTGTTGGACAACCAGCAGCACCCTGAAACTTCTGTTGTTGAGCAAAAACACGATCATAGCTTGATCTCTTCAGTAGCTAAAGGCTGGGAAAAATTAGGGCGCAGTCGTTCCCCAAAGAAGCCTGAGGGGAAGAAGCCTATTGTTACCGCACCCCATAGTACCGAATCCCATAGTATTGAGGTAACTGAATCTCAGCCTAAGGAAACTGTTGCTAAATCCCATGCAAAATCTGCGACGGGGGTTTCTTTAGCGGAGTTGATTAGTCGTATTCAACTTAGTGAAAGTAATCATAAACAGAATGGGGCGGCTTCTAAGCAACGGATGGCATTAGAAGATGTCATTAATTTTGCTAGTTTAAAGTGTAGGGCGACATTATGGGCAGTGGCTTTGGCGACGTTGCCTGTGGTGGGGGTAGGGGTGATGACATACCAAATGGGGGATCGTCTGATAAAACAGCAAGTGCGTCAAACTTATCTCCAAAATTCTCAGAATATTTCCAACCAAGTACAGCAATTTTGGCAAGAGCAAATTGCCCAAGCTAAAATTACGGCGCAGTTGTTAACTGGTGAATCTGCCAATAACACTAACAAATCAACCCTTGCCAAGCGGAATCTGAGTGCGGCAGTGGTGACCAGTCGGCTGCGGCTTTATCACCAAGCTAATCCGAGGTTTGATGATTTGTTGGTGGTGCAATCTGATGGGGAGGTATTGGGACGATCTGATACTAAGCCTAGTCCGGTGATCAAGGGCACGGTGCTGATGCTTGAGCCAGGGGTCTTAGAACAGGTGAACCAAAGCCGTAGACCGACGATGGTGATGATTCCGAAAATGCCTATGGCTGCTGTTGTAGTGCCTGTGGGGATTAATGTGACTCCAGCCAATGATAATAAACCTGGGGAAAAGGGGGCAGAGAAAGGGGCTTTGGTGGTGGCGACGATTCCCCTAGATGCTATGCAGGAGCGTTTGGGTAATCCTCATCCTATGGGAGTGTATATTGCTGATAGTCAGGGACGAACTCTAGTCAGTCAGCCGATCAAAGGTTATGCCCCTTTAGTATTTGGTAGCGCTGTTAGTAATAGTTTTCCCGTAGCTGGAGTTTTACAAACTTCTGGACAGGGACCTGAAATTAAATTTCAAGACGATGTGGTTTTGGGCGATAAAAATCAAGGTTTGATCGCTTATGCACCGCTGTTTTTGCAAACTGGTAATGGGGCAGATTTGAACTGGGGCGTTTTTCTAGTTGGTGAGAAAGATGTCCGGAGTAGTGGTGTGCTGGTGCTGGCTATTTTGGTGGCAATCGGTGCAACCCCTATTCTGGTGGGTGCAATTGCATTTCTATTGACCCATCAAGTTACGAGTCGGATTAATCACATTAAATATCGTGTGATGTCAGTGGCACGGACTGGTCTAGAAGATCTGATGCGTAAGCAAACATTACTCATTGATGAAGCAGAACTAATGACCAGGGATTCATCTAGTGCTAGAGATGAACTAGGAGCATTATCGAAGAGCATTAATGACATGGTGGAACAGTTCCAAACCATGTTACGGAAGCAGCACCGCCAAAAACAACATTTACAGAATCAAGTAGTTAAATTAGTTCAAGAGTTATCCGAATTGGCGGAAGTGAATCCCCGTGATGCCTTGCCCCAGGATAGTGATATTGAAGGGTTAATGCAGTCCCTGAAAACTAAGCTGAATAGTCAGAAGGAGAAAGAAGAAAAATATTTAGAAGAACGACAAATTCTGCAACAACAACTCGCTAATTTAGCTCAAGAGCTATCTGATATTCAACCGGATTCCCAGAAAACCGCTCTGGTGATTAGTGATACCTCATGGCATGAATTACCTGAGTTTATGAATGGTGCTTTGCTGCAACTGAAAACTGTGGTAAATCAGGTGAAGCAAGGGGCGGCACAAATGAATCACTCCCTTGGTCATAATGAATTAACCCTGACTCAACTCATCGCGCTGGTGGCACAACAAGCGGAACTAACGCAGCACACAGTTAACTCTGCTAATACCTTACGCCAAGGGGATCTAAACATTATTCGTAATGGTCAGTTGGCGATGAATATGAGTCATCAAATCCATGCGGAAACTTTACAGAATGATCAGACCATTACAGAGTTAATCACCACTTTACAGAACATGCATCAAAGTATGGTGCAGACTGCTAATGTAGTTCAAGGTCTGGGTGATTCTTCTCAAAAAGTCAATCGAGTACTCGCTCTACTCAATGAATTGGCAGTACAAATTAATTTCATTGCGATCAATGCCAGTTTGGAAGGTGCGAAATCAGGCAATCATAATAGTTCCCTAATTATAGTTGCCGAAGAAATTGGACAAATGGCAAATCGCTCTGTAGCTATTGCGAAGGAAGTAGAAGCCATTATGGAATATTTGCAAATGGAAACTACTGAGGTAATGCAAGCAGTTGAATCAAGCCGTGATCAGGTGGCAACTGGCAATAATTTATTACAGAATACCCAAGCTAGTTTGCAGGAACTATCAGGATTGTCACAGAATATTCATGAATTGGTCACGGCAATTACTGAGACGACTCAATTCCAATCTAAAACCTCTGAATCTGTGGCGAATCTATTAAATAATATGAATCAGATTGCCCATAATAGTTTGAAGGCATCGGAAGAAGTTCAGAATTCTTTGCAGTCTACAGTACAAATCAACGAACGAGTCCAAAATATTTTCCTGCCAGATACGGTTAATTAAACCTATCTATGGTGAAGAAAATGTTCTGTTGTTTAATCCTAATTACCAACTAAACCTATGAACCATGAACCCAGTGTAAACCTTGATCAAGGGTTAAATTCCCAAAAGCAATTCCCAAATATTGAAGGGATTAAACGATTATATTTGTCAGCAGTTCAGGATGTTTTTCTTGAGTTAAATTTCCAGCAATTTATAAAACAAACTAGGGAGCAAACCATAGCAGCAGATGTGTATGCCACTAATTTAAATACCACGGAAATTATTTTAGATCGGCTGATTTTTAGCGTCAATCAATTAACTCAAAAAGCAGCGGTTTATGATTACCAATATTTGACTAATACCTCTGATAATCTAGAGGCATTACTAATAGAGATCAAGAAAAATCTAGCGAATTTAGTGACGCTATCTGACTTACATCCGTTGTTGAGTGACTATCTAAAAATGTTGGTAGATATAACTGATGGATATGCTACAGACGCAGATCACAACTACTTTCTGCTCTTAGATATACAGCGGCAGAATCTCAATCAAACCTTTGAATCAATGGGTCATAAATTTAGAGTAAAACATCAGTTTAATGATGACTACATATTTACAGTAAACTCTGTTTCTAGTGAGCCAGATGTGATCCTAGAAAACATTTTGGAGATGGAAGTTTCACCTGCAAACCTTAGTCCTTTTGAATGTAATAATCAAGAGGAACTTCTAGCCTTGTTTGACTCCCACAGTTTCCTAGAATCTACTACAGAAGAAGAAGATTTTTTGTTTGCCCTAGGGCAGATTGATCAAGATGTAATGGAAATCACAGATGATGTACCTGATGATACAGTAAGTGACTATTTTAATGGTGAAAATTTTAATATTGAATATGACCAAGAACTGAATTTTGAGGAAGACAGTGTTGAGGTAGATAATTTGCATGAACGATTTAGCTTGGCAGAAATCAGTAATGAATTAGGCAGTCAATCAGAGCAAGAATATGATGATTTAGATTCATCAGTTAAAGATTTGCAAGATGTATTCAGTAATATGAATTACGAACAATACGAAGTAATAACTGATGAAGAGGTTCAAGATGATACCTCCTTTGAATTGTTTCTGATGAACTTAAATGGATTTGATGATCAAGAAGCAATTACTAATAATGTAATCAATGATCTGGAAGCTCAATCAGATGGGGTTGATAAAGTCAAAGATCTGGTAAATGACATTGAATTTCCTGATGACACATTTCATGAAGATCAGACTATTATCGAGGCAATTGATATTAGAATTAATCCGATTAATTCGATTAACCTTAATTCAAATCATAATGAAAAATCACATGATTTAACCGTGATATCTCCAAGCTTTAATAATTTTCTCGATGATGAAGCTGAGACTAATTTAGATGCAATGCTGCCAGATTTAGCTGAATTATCCGAGTTGGAAGCTTTAGATATAGATAGAGCTGATGATCATGAATTAATCAGAGAAAATCTTGATGCATTATGGGGAAGTGATACCGTTGTCCATCAGGATTTAATGGACTGGAATGCAGGGGATCAAACAGCTTTTCAGATGTCATTAAAACCAGAAGAAAATCCAGAAAATGCAACACAATTACAGTTTAGTGAAGATGATATCGCTATCAGTAATATGACGGCTGAAGCTCTTTCTCTAAATGCTTTAGATTCTCCATCTTTAGAAGATGAACATACCTACGAATCATTTATTAATGCCCTTGATCCAGATCATAACAGTTTAGATGATGGCAATCTCACCCCGTCGGTTAACTCCCTAAGGAGTGATAATAATAATGATTGGAATAATAATAGTTGGGACTGGGATGAAGATGCCACAATTAGCGAACATGAACAAGACCCTGGTTATTTAACTGCTATTGAGGAACTAACTGAATTTGATCAATTTGAAGGAGTTCATAGTATCAGTCATATCTATGATTTTTCAGCTAATGAGCAACTATTAGAAACAATGAATGTAGCCGCTTCTGAAATATTTGAGAATGACTACAGTGATTTGTTATCAAATAGTGATTTCTCCGACCAAAACAATCATGATGACAGTGATTTTGATATCAATGATGACAGTTACATTAAAACCCTAGAACAGCTAATTGATCCAGATCCAATAATAGAAATGGATGCTAGTGAAGACGAATTTTCATTAGCTGATATGGCAGAAAAAATCCCTGTAAACCTGGATATTCCGTCTTATCAGATTGACAATTTGGCGGATTTCTTTGATGGGCAAGAAAATGAAGCAATTGATAATTTACTAGATTGTGATCAGGAAGATTCTGCCAATTTATTAGATTTATCTGCTATCACTCCAGAACTAGTGAATCATAATTCTATTCGTCCTAATGATGGAGATAAAGAACATACCAATGAATATGAAATGTTTTGGCAAAACCTCCAAGATATCGTAACCGGAGATGATTTGCTGTTAAATAGTCATGATAGTGATGGTAAAAATGATGATATAAATCAATCGTTGAATTTTGATGAATTTAATGATGATATAGTCGATGAACTATCATCAGAAACTTCATCGACATTTAGCGAAGATACTGAACCTTCATCAGGGTTAACGGTGGATTTAAATCTGTCACAACAACTACTGACAAGCCAAAAAATTGAGCAATTTAATCAGCATAAAAAACCAATAAAAATTGCCCATGAAGAGCTAAAATACCTGAAGAAATTGAGTGAAAGCACCCTCTCCCGTCAGACGTTACTACAACAGGGAATTAAGGGTTTACAGACAGTTACTAGTGATTTAATGGCAGAATTATCTGCTAATCACCGTAATCATCGGTTGCAAGAATTATTAAGTCAACTGCATCGAAATTTACATCAGATCGAAGATAATTCCCAGGGTGTAGAAACTAGCTTGTCGCAAATCTATCATCGGATTAATCAAAGTGAAATTTGTTCTTTCCGTCAGGTATCGAAGCGACTCCGTCAGCTTGTGCAACAGTGGTCTATGGTTTATGATCAAAGTATTAATAAGAACGTAGAACTATGCATTACTGGAGAAGATACTTGGATTGATCGACAACTCACGGATGTTTTATACGATGTTCTCCAGCACTTGCTCCGTAATGCTTATGAACATGGCATTGAATCTACAGCTTTACGTCGCCATCTGGGTAAGCATCCTACAGGTATTATTACAATTCAAGCGGAATCTAACCTCCAAAATACCGTAATTAGTATCCATGATGATGGTGCAGGTTTCGACATGGATAAAATTCGCTCTGGTTTAAATCATCGTCAACACCGTAAGAGCAACTCTGATAATGGTTCTCATGCAGAATCAGAAAATCCCAAATCATTATCTCTAAATCAATCTTTATCACAAGCCGACCCGAATAATCAGCCACAACTGAGTTCATCACAAATCCTAGATCATGTCATAGATTTGGGATTCAGTGGCATCAAGGGTATGGGCGTGGGGTTGGACATTGTGCGCCAGACTATTCAAGAACTAGGTGGCACAATGAAATTAGAAACAGCAACTAATCGGGGAACGAATATTATCCTCAGTATTCCTAGCGTGCCTCAGTTGGTCACAGCCTTGGTTCTGGAACAAGAACGGATGTTAATTGCTCTTCCTAATTATCTCGTTCATCAGGTGATGCCATTCAATTCTGAGTGCCTGCAACTTTCTAATCAAGTTCTCACCACTGGTCAAGAGAGCTATCTTTGGGAAGATGAACTACTACCCCTGATTCGTTTAGATCATTATCTCCATATCAACTGTCACCAACGGGAAACTTATCTGCAATACCGTCCCAGCGGTGCTAGTCAGTCTGTGGTAATTGTCAATCAGAATGAGCAGCGATGCGCCTTAATTGTGGAAGCTTGCTGGGGTTTACATCAAGGTGTGATGCAGCAGGTCAGCGGCGACATTAATCTACCAACACCATTTATTGGCTGTTTCATGATTAATAATCGGCAAGTGGTGCCAGTTTTAAATCCCGAATTCCTCCAAGAAATCCTGGTTTAGGCTCCATTCATTACGATTCAGTTACCATTGGTCAACAGAATTAATAAACGGATTTAGTCAATAGAATTGAGAGTTAATTAGAATTTATTCAAACTGCACACAAAGCGACTTATCCAAAAAGAGACTTATCTAAAAAGAACTAAAGAAAACTCCCTAAACAAAAAGGCTGATCTAGGCAAATTCTCATCGCCCAAATCAGCCCTAAATCTATAGCATCAATATCTCATCAATCAGTTAGACCGATGGGATGGAGGGTTAGATTGACAAACCCAACTTCAAACCTAATGCCGCATGGACAAACAATAAAATCATAGTTAGGGAACCTAAATAGGCGTGGGCAGTACGTAAACCAGCTTTGTTCCCCGCAAAACCAGTTAGAGAAATCGTGGCATTGACAAACAACAAAGTTAGGATCACTGAACCGGTGATAAAGTGGGGACTTTCCAAAACAGGTTTGTTCTGCATGACCAAAGAAAGCAAGCCACCAGAATAACCCATTGCTAAGAAAACCGTCATCAAAGGAGCCACCTTCCGATGTTCAGCTTTGCTCTTCGTGGCAACTTCTACATCTGTGGTGGTGCGACTACGCCAACCCGCAATAGACACATAGCTTCCCATAAACACAATGACAATGCCCATGAAAAAAGGGTGTCCCCAATGGGTAACCGGTGCAGGAATTCCTAAGTTACTAAATTGATCCGCTAAAGGCTTCAGCGCCTCAAAAATTTTAGTTGCAGTTTCTGTCATGATTATTTCCTATTAGGTGTTTGACTGTCTGTGTCTGATGATCTGAGTTTGCCCTGAATATTGGCGCACTGAGTGTTTCCACTTTATTTGCACTAAGTATAATTTTCCAATACTTGTGCAACTTTATTTTGATTTTTGTTAAGAATTGCATATAAAATCCTGCTGCCAAAACACTCCACACCACAACAAATCAACACCACTTCCGCTCCCCTCCTTGTCCTAGGTCAAACCTAGACCAAAATCAACAGAAGTTAGTGTTAGGAATTATTGCTTTTGATTTATGAATTACACAGCCAACAGACCACTGGAAACTAACTAGAAATCAGCTAGAAATTAGCTAGAAACTAACCAATTCAAAATGTTTTGCTCTATTAGTTCGATGCTTTGCTCTAGATGTTCAGGCTAGATTTGGAGCTAAGGTATGCCTAGGTATTTTGGTTGTCATTAGCTTCATACAGCGGGGCATAGGCTTTTAACGCTGCATTAAGCTGATTCAGCATGGTTTCTTGATTCACACTTTGTCCGATGGTCGAACGATCAGGGAAAAACTCAGGGCGATCTAAATACCGCTCAATGGCTTCCTTGACTTGTTGAGAAATCAATAACTGCAAATCTTCGGAAGCTCTTTCCCGCTGATAATTTGAACCCTGTTCCGTCGTGGCATAGAGGGGCGGCAGCCGATTCAAAGCATAGGCGGCAATATCACCCAAATCTAGAAACTTGCCATTGTGATTACTTTCAATTTCCGCCACCCGCACCACCGCCTCAGCCAAGACCAACTCTTCCATTACATTAATGAACTGCTTCCGAGGTACAGCGACCACATCCCCCGTCAACAAAGCACCCATGAGGCGGTCCAGGGACATATACTCTTCGACCGATAGCTCAAAGGCACTATCACAAATACGCCCCACTTCGGCTTCCATCGCTGGCGTGAGGTATCCATCTTGCAAGGCTTGGTCAACAATCGCTTCAATACTGGATTTATTGTTTTTTTCCACAGCTTTACTCTCTTAACATGGGTAACATCAAAGCACTTCAATCAGGATGGTATTTTCATGGGGCATAGCGGTGACATAATGATTTTCTTGAGTTAAGACAAGAATCAGCCGCGCCGCCATGTGAGGTCTCATCACCAAATCGTACCAAGGAATTGACAACTCGAGGCACTCCGCCACAGCTATTTTGCTTTTTGTCGGCTTCTTGTACCACTGGTGATACGCCGTTGCTTCATAGATTTCTAAGTTAGCATTATCAAAATTGATTGCACAGTGATGGTGAAATAAATAGTTTAGGGGTGGTAAATCGGGCATCCCCATAGTGTTAGCAAAACCAGGGGAAGTGCTGATGGGACTAATGTAGTGTTGTTGTCCTGGATAAAACCATAATAGGTGAATTTGAGTTTGATACTTGAGATCGCGTTCTAGATTAAACCCTGGGTAAAAGCTGGGATCATGGCGATTCCATTCCACCCGTAGACAAAACTGCTGGTCATTATAGCCATACAAAACCTGACCAATGGGCAGATTTTGGTGCATGGTGCCCCGTGTTCCCCTGGGATCTATTTTACCTGCTCCTGTCCAGTCTGTAGGATTTTTCTTCTGCAAATATCCATCAATCTGGGGACTGATTGCCAGTAAGGGGGTGGATACGGCAAATGGCGCAGGTTTTGATTCAGTATTATGGGGTTCTAGGGGGTAGAGCAAGCTCGTGGGAATGGGTTCATTGAGGGTAGTATAGATGGCTTGGAGATGTTCCCGAAATAGCTGGTCAAAAATAGCATCTTGGTTGGAGCTATGACCTTCGCCAAACCACCAAAACCAGTCAGAACCTTCAGCAGCTAGGAGATGTTCCCACAATTCAGGGTTATTTTCTTGGGTGGCTTCGGGGTGACGGGCAATGGTTTGGCGAGCCTCTGAAAGTAAATCCCAAGCACGGTTTTTGATGGGGTCCCCCACCCATGTGGTGAAGTTGGCATCAATCCAAGAGCCGCTGTGGAGTTGGTGGGGTGGAATGGTTTCTGTGGGGGGATAGGCGGTTAAAAATTCACTCACGGTGACGCATTCGATGGGGGCCAACTGTTCCAGACGGCGATAAAGCTGATGCAGGAACGGATTGCCATCTTGAGGATAAAATTCCCAGCAGTTTTCGCCATCGAGGGCAATGGTGACGAGCCAGGGTTGATCTTGGGGATTTTCGGCTAAATGGGCGGTTTGGGCAGTATGAATATCTAAGAGATGACTACACAAATCATTAGCAGCAACATCTGGGGGCACATTGGCATAGCTAAAACCAATTAAGTCCGAGAGGTGATGATCTCGAAATACGATAGACACATTGCCGTGAATCGTTTCTAGGACATAGGGCTGATAGAGGCGGTGGGGTTCTTGGAGCCGTCCCCGACCATCGCGGCGGAAGTAATGCCCCAAACTCCAGCCCAAAACCGCTTCATCAGAACACATCCATTGAAAACCCTGTTGGACTACGGGGGTTAACATCGCGGGACTAACTGATTGTTCAGAGGGCCAAAGTCCCTGGGGTTGACTGCCAAAAAACTGTTGATAAACCTGTTTGGCTTTGGTAAGGTGCAAATTTATGTCTTGTTCCCACTGGAACCGTAGACCAGGTAACAGCATTTGCGGTACTGCCACCCGTCCCGCGTAATTGTCAGCTAACAGCGGCAAAATGGGATGGGTGTAAGGTGACGTGATGATTTCCAGTTGTCCCTTTTGTTGCATTGCCAGATGCTGGGGCACAATCTGCGCGATAATTTCCCGTTGTTTGGAATAAATCCGCTGGCGATCGCTGAGGGTGAAGTCCATACCTCGGTTAAACCAACTGCCTATCTCAGGATCACACTCGCGGAATAAAGGATCAATCCAAGCGAGGTTATGCCATGCCAACAAATCACTAAAGTCCGCTGGTTGCCAATTGTTAACACACCAAGGAATGCCATAGGTTTGCTGTTGTTGCAGTAGCTGGGCATACCGAGGGTAAGGCTCCACCATAGTGGGGTGATGGGCATCAAAAAAGCGGCTCGCAATAAACTGCTTTTGGTCGTCGGTTAGGGCATGAACGGGAGTGAGGGTTAATTCTAGGTAAGGATCAAATGCCACACCCCGCACATAATCCTGTAATTGTAGTAGTAGGGATGGTACAAGGTTGACGGTTTGATGCAGACTAGGATAGCCATCCAGTAATAAAACTAAGTCCAAATAGTCTTTGACTCCGTGTAAGCGCACCCAAGGCAAATGATATTTCCCCCCACCAGAGCCAATATTGGTAATTCTTTGGGCTGTGGGATTATAGATCGTAGGGTTTTGGGTGGTGATGGTCTGGGGCGAATTATTCTGGTTCATCCCTTCCAGCGCCGATGACCAAGAACTTTTTTTGTAGATCGGTTGGTGCTGATGCCAAATAAATGCGACGTGGAGTGGAGCAGCCATAATGCCAAAATTTAAGTTTACTTAATTGAAATACTTAATTCAAATGTAAAACGCGATCCATTAGCCCCTGAGTACTCATCCATGAGCCGACCAAAGACTATCCAAATCAACATCGTCAAATCACAGATAACACAGTCCAGGGAATTATCCCTAGATTGTCATACATTCTTTCGCCCATTCTTGGACCGATTCCTGGGAAAATCTATGCCCCTGTGTTTTCATCCGCTTTTACGTCGTTCGGTGACGTTACTAATCATAGGAGTGATGAGTTGTCCCTTGATGGGCTGTTTACCTGACGAACAGAAACAACCGCAAGAGCAACCTCAGGCT
>JBIKNH010000111.1:0-14272 GCA_044358815.1 Pseudanabaenaceae cyanobacterium
ATTCCCTATAGCCCCACCGACAGTTACGCCAAGGCTTTGGGCATTGGTTTACTCAATACTTTAAAAGTGGTGGCGACTAGTTTGGTAGGAGCTTCGGCAGTGGGGCTGACGGTGGGCATTGCACGACTCTCTCCTAACTGGTTATTGAGATCCCTCGCCCAAGTATATGTGGAAATTTTGCGCAATACTCCGTTACTGTTACAGCTATTTTTCTGGTATGGCGTAATTTTCCTATCTGTTGGTTCAGGAAGCTCACCTAATGACTGGCTAAATATTACGAAAGAGGGAATTACTCTAGTACCTCTAAAAATGACTTTCACCTCGGAGTTTTGCGCGTTGGTAATGGGTTTAACCCTATTCTCCAGTGCATTCATCGCAGAAATTGTACGCGGCGGGATTTTGGCAGTTTCTAAAGGGCAGTGGGAAGCAGCACAGGCTTTAGGTTTGTCCCGCGCCCAGGTGATGCGGTTGGTGGTTTTGCCCCAATCTTTACGGACGATGATTCCTCCCTTAACCAGCCAATATGTGAATATCGCGAAAAATTCCAGCCTCGCGGTGGCAGTGGGGTATCGTGATGTTTACGCCATTGCTTCGACAACAATTAACCAGACGGGGCGACCGATTAATGTGATTTTGCTCCTGATGGCGGTATATTTGACCTTGAGCCTGAGTATTGCGTTTGTCATGAATTGGATAAATCGACGGGTGCAAATTGTGGAACGTTAAGCTTTACCAGTTAGCAAAATTAGGAATAGAGAATCAAGTAAATTAGAGGGTATTTGGGAAGTCTGCACATTCGCTAAAAATAATGATTGATCCCCCCTAGCCCCCCTTAAAAAGGTGGGAAAAGACTAAAAAAGTCACCCTTTCTAAGGGGAATTTAGGGGGATCAAAACTTCTCAAACACGCTCTAAGGATTCACTTCTTGAACTTGCCATGATTCCTGATCTGAGAGAGTGTATAAATAGCGATTCTGTGGATTCCCTTTCAATTTGAGATAATCCACTTGATGCGGTTCCAGCAAGAGTAAACAAAAGTTTGAGGGTGGATTGTGGGGATCTGGAGGTTCCGGGCTAAACAACCCATGATCCTTTGCTTTATCAGATTCTCGTGATTCTTGGGGTGTGGGCCACGCAAATTGCAATCGGGCAGCATCGGAAAGTTCGCGCCATTGTTGCACCCGAGGGGAAGTACCTTGATTTGGCGGTTGACTAGATTCGTCATTATCAGGGATCATAGCGTGTACTTGTCCAGCAATCCGAAACTGTTCTCTAGTTTTGGGAAAATACCAACAAGCTTCCACCCAAGGCTGTGCCTGAATGTGGGTGAATTTCTGACTGCGGGTATCGGTAATAAATTTAAGCCAATTAGTTTCTGCCCAAAAACCGCGAAATACCACTGTCCTATTAGTGGGGCGTTGTTGCCGATCCACCGTCGCTAACTGCAAATAACGGGATTCTGGTTGATGGCGATGGGCATGGAGCGCACGGGCTAAAACACTGCGCCAAGGAGAAGAGCCGGACATAGAGAATGGTTAGTAATGGGTGATAGGTGGCAAGATTGATTTTTGATAACCTAGCTCATGTTTACTGTGGTTGACCCTGAATCAACAGAATTCCCAATAGATTATTAACGTATCAATCAGCTTATTAAATTTAGCTTATCAAATTAACGTATAAACCTATGGCATTAACAGAAAATAGAAAACATCTTGGCGTTGTAGATGGACTGAGAGGAATTGCCGCATTAATGGTGGTGATTGTCCATGCTTCAATGCTTTTAGATAAGTCATGGTTTACGGAAATAGCACAATATGGTCAACATGGCGTGATTATTTTCTTTGTGATTTCAGGATTTATTATTCCATATGCTTTACATAGGAGTAATTATAGATTAACAGACATATCTAATTTTCTATGGCGCAGAATTTTACGCCTAAATCCCCCTTATTACTTGATACTACTAATTACGTTACTATTTTACTTCATTGTCAAAATCATAAATCCTAGTGCCAATGCTGAGCATTTACAAATTGAGGGTTCAAGGATATTTTTTCATCTGACTTATCTCGTACCTTTCGTAAATCAAAACTGGTATAACAATGTCTTCTGGACTTTAGCCATTGAGTTTCAATATTACATACTAATTGCTTTACTGTATCCATTACTCAGTAAGAATAAGTATTTAGTTATATTTTCCCTCATTTTACTTAGCTTTAGCCATCATTTGCCTTATGCGAAGGCTACCGTAACGATTATTAACTACAGCACTCCATTCTTAGTTGGAATTTTAATATTTTTATATAAAGCAAATCGGATTAATCGCAATGACATGGCTCTTACTTCATTAGCAATATTCTGGCTCTGTCAGATGCAGATTTCTGGACAAAGAATGTTGTTTGCTGTATTTGCCTGTGGAATAATTATGTTTGTTAACTTTACATCACCATTGACAAATTTTTTGGGCAAAATATCTTATTCACTTTATTTGACCCATAGTTTATTTCTGATAATTAGCTGGCTTCTTTTACAAAGGGTAATTAATCTCAATCAATTAATTTTTGGCAAAGAAATTATAGTATTTCTACTAATTTTATTATCAATTCCAGTTGCCTATGGCTATTATTTACTGATTGAAAAGCCATCAATTAATTGGGCAAAAAGATTTAAAAAAGTTGATTAAGAGATACTAAATCATCTCTTGAAATAGTTATGGAAACCGCAAAAATATTAATGTCTTTGGTGTCAGAAAGTCATATAAATTATTCATGGGTCAACTGCAACATCAGTTAAAAATTATCAACCAAATTTTCCCAATGGATACATCATTTTTATCTAACTCCTCTAGTCATAATCCAAATTATGAGCTAATGACCATAGATGCTGTACAACAAGCTCTCAATCGCTCCAGGGCTTCGATATATCGTTACGCTAATACTGAACCAAAGACCCTCAATCTACCCTACGACCCGCAGAAACTCAATCCTGAATTTCGCCAAGACGATCAAGAAGCCCTGCGCTTTCACCCCAACGAAGTCGCTCGGTTTGCCAGAGATGTACTGCAAATTAAGTCAGTGGTTGTTAACGCCCAAGAGTCCACAGATAGCCTAAATACACGCCTTTTACAAGAGATTTTGCACGAACTACGCACCCTAAACCAGCAAATCTACCGTTTAAATTCTGATAAATATAATTCTGGCGAGTAATTCTGGCAAATAAAGTAATCCTCTCAAAACAAAAGGCATTTTTTGCCAATCATCGATCCCTGAAATCATTTTGAGCTAAGCAAAAACCGCAAAATAGTTACAGAAATAGGGCAAAACAATTGTCAATTTGTTGATAAGATCAGGCAAACGTTGCTCCTTAAGAATGGGTGTAAAACCTAGCCAGATTTTGCTGGCATTCATTTTCTAGAGTTATTTATGGGATTTGGTTAGACAATTGATCTAGGCAACTTATTAAATAACTTCCTGAAAATTGTCCCTAAAACTGGCAACTATTCGAGCCATTTCGTCCTGTCGATGAGTAGTCTTGATATTTTTTGTGGTAAAGCTTTCTAAATATGGTCACCTTGCATAGTACGGCAGTTGGAGAAGATCTCGACCCCGATTACACCCTGAATGCCTATGCCTACGATCTGCCTCCAGAACGGATCGCCCAAAATCCTGCGGTTCCTCGGGATCATTCCCGTTTGCTACACATCACCCCTGACCGCCAGTTACACCACCATCGTTTCTATGATCTGCCTCAGTTTCTGCGACCAGGAGACTTGATTCTGCTCAACAATACCAAAGTAATTCCGGCACGGATGTTTGGTACAAAACAATCTGGGGTGGCAGTGGAAATTTTGCTGATGGAACCACTGGGGACAAACCGCTGGATGGCATTAGTCAAGCCTGGTAAGCGTTTACCAGTGGGCAGCACAATTATATTTAATGAAAATGTCACTGCCACCGTTGAGGGCATTGATCCAAATACCCGTGCCCGTGAACTACAATTTCACCTGACGGATGGGACGGATCTGCTCAATGTAATCGACCAATTGGGACAAGTGCCTTTTCCGCCCTATGTCACTGCCTCTGATGCTTTGTCAGAACAGTATCAGACAATTTATGCCTCAATACCAGGGGCAATTGCGGCTCCTACGGCAGGGCTGCACTTTACAGACGAGGTTTTTGCCAAATTAGATGCAATGGGGGTACAGCGGGACTTTATTACGCTCCATGTGGGTTTAGGTACATTTCGCCCCGTAGAAACGGAAAACATTACCGAACATGTCATGCACAGCGAATGGTTCTCGGTATCAGAAGCGATAATTGACAAAATCAAAGCCACTAAGGCCAATGGTGGGCGGGTAATTGCCGTTGGTAGCACGGTGGTTCGAGCCATCGAGAGCGCTAAGATGCAACCCTTTGAAGGCAAAACCAATTTAATGATTTATCCTGGCTATCAGTGGCAGGTGTTGGATGGTATTATCACTAACTTCCATTTGCCTAAATCCACTTTGCTGATGATGATGGCGGCATTTTTGGGGAAAGACGGTCGGGAATTTCTATTGTCTAGCTATAAAGCCGCAATTGAGGCAGAGTATCGGTTCTATTCCTTCGGTGATGCGATGTTGATGTGGCGTGGTCAATAGTCCCTAATAGTCTCTATAGCTGGATTCCTCTGTAACTGCAACATAACTTCTAAAACTACCAGTAAAAAAACTACCAGCAAAACCACTGGTAAGCCTACTAAAAACCTGTCCCCAAAAACCAACAACTTAGAGCCACTGCTAAGGCATCGGCACAATCATCGGGTTGAGGGGGTTTTGGTAAATTGAGTTCTCGCACCACCGCAGATTGCACAGCTAATTTATCGGCGTTACCGTGACCGGTTAGGGCTTGCTTAATCTGGGGTGGTGAAAATTCAATGGGAACTAGATCATGCTGGGTCAATACCAAGAGAATCACTCCCCGCGCTTGAGCAACAGGGATCAGATTCCCCATGCGATAAAAAAACAACTTCTCTAAACCAACCGAGTCAGGCTGCCAGTACTCCAGCAAACTGTGCATATCCTGATAGATAATTTGTAACCTCTCACCAATGGTTCGTTCTTTGGGTGTTTTAATGACACCATAGTCAACTAGTTGTGGTGTGTTTCGTGCCGATTTTGAAAGCGTCTTTTTTGAAAGCCCACTTTGTGAGAGCGTCTTTTGTGAAGGATCACTTTGTGAAAGAGCATTATGATCTGCTGGATTAACTTCCACCAAACCAAATCCAATGGTCGCAATCCCTGGATCAAGTCCTAAAATCAGCAAATGGTTTACCTGTGAATAAATGACAATCAGATGGTAATTAGACAGAAAATAACAGTGGCAAGCCAGGTAGAAATTACAATAAAAAAATACCCCACCATACAATGATGGGATATTCTCAATTCTTCCTTCCCAAAGAGCATATCAACAGAACAGAAGGGAACCAGATCAATCAGTGCATAGGAAGCACATCCATTAACGGCGTGGCGGCACTGCGGGAGTAGTTCCACCTTGCGGGTTTTGTCCCCGTAATTGGGTGGTGAAGAAGAACATATCAAACAATTGGAACAACTGTCCCACGCGCTGAGAAGGAACAAACTGAGTTTGGTCAGCACCGCTGCTAGTTTTGCCATCCTTAGGCAACATATCGCCAATCAAAGCCGACATGGAAGTGACGCGAATCTTCAGATTCTTGGCTTGATTAGGATCGCGGCGGTTTAGTAGTTCTAGTTCATCTTGCAAGTCTTGGGCATCCATAAAGTACACCTGAAAAGGCTTACCATCTTGCCCATTCACCACAGGGAAAGCTGGTTTATCCGCACCGCTGCTGGCATAAAATACGGGAATTCCGGACAGTACTGCCCGAATTTTATCTTCAGGTAATTTATCAGATTGCATCAGGCGACTTGCAGAAATCAGATTTTGCCGCCCTGCAATCAGGGAAATGCGCAACTTGCGATCTTTATTGCCCGACTGCATCGCAAAAAAGTCCACCATCGTACCGCCAGTGATGCCCACTTGTTTCGGTAAATTGGTAATAGTATTATTATTTCGTAGGGTGTTCCATGCTAACTGGGCATCTTCGGGACTCATGAAAAAGGCAACTTCCCGATCAGGATCTTCTGGCTTGCGGTTAGCCCCCTGTAACGGAATTTCTACGGGTTTACCCTTGTCATCAATCAAAACAAATACTGGAATGCGTTGCAATCTTTCGGCAACTTGCTCTTGGGTCAGGGCTGCGGCTGGTTTAGGTGCAAGGGTAACCGTACTGGTAATGATCCCACCCGATAGAGTTAAAGCTGCTAATATAGGGGTAATTGCAGGGGTAATTAGTTTTTGCCAAGATTTCATCACGGGAATTTTCATCTCCTCGGAAAGGAAGTAATAAAAGTCAATAAGAATGTCAAACTGAAATAAGAGTTATGCCCTATAACAACCTATAACCGTAAGCTATAACCATAGGTTAATTTAAACATAGGCTTAGGGGCATCGGGTCAGATGATCAGCTTGTTTACTAGAATCAACACCACGACAGTGCATAATTCAGTGCATAAATTCACAGACACATTAAAGGGCTGAGATGGGAATTTGGCAGCACCGCAGGGGTGTTTTTCTCGGCTCATGGACAGCGCCACTTGACACCATTAAACAAGACTTACTTTAAGCAAAACTCAGTGAAGCAGTACTTAGTTAAATGGGACTAACCATTGGTGTGATTGTGCCATAAAAAGCCAACCTTCGACCTGAGGCAAATGGCTCTGATCACTTTAACCTAGGTTATGGCTATAGCCAGTTAGTCAACAGTCAGTAAACAGCTAAGTAAACAGCTAGTAACTAGTCAACAAAATCTAGAAAAAACCAGAAACCATTAGACTAAGCTAGATTATGGGACATGGGACGCGCTAGGGTGAGTCACGGTTCCAGGTTCTTGTTAGATATGACACAATTTAAGACATCGGGCATAGATCAAGCAAAACTTTATGCTTGCGCTGTGATCCTTCCCTGGGGTGTAATTCTAAGAAAGTCATTCTCAACACCTGAAATTCTATGCAAATAGCATCTAGGTCTCCAACTACTTCCCTCTATGAGCGGGATCTCAATCTCTGGATATAACCGACAATCACCCACCTAAAAGCTAGGGATTTCCAGAATCTTGACGTTATTAATTTGGTGGAGGAATTAGCGAGTTTGACGGGTAGAGAGCGGCGAGAGGCTGCATCCTGAGGATGTCATGAACTTTGTAGAAAGCGAACCACCAAGGCTGGAACTTCTATAAATATCCGAAGCATAAATATCCAAATAGGTGAAATTATCAGAATCTTGACTAAATCTCGACTAATGTATAGTTATTTCAGTTAAGGATGGCACAACAAAGGAGATAGAGTAACGGACAAGATGTCCATTCCACATTTCTTTATCGCTCGTAGGTCAGACATCTTGTCTGACAATGACCCTAAATAACGTGTCATTCTTATCTTGTTTGACTATATTTCGCCGCTGAGTAGTGACTGAGTAACGGTCGTTGGCAAAACTTTGGCAGAAATCATCTCCTCCACAGTCGAACTCACGTTATACTTAACACCTACCTAGTGTTAAAAATATCAAATCCAGTAGCCCCAACATCATGACGGATCTCCAGCCCATTGCGATTACGACCCCGTTGTTTTATGTCAACGACGTGCCGCACATTGGCAGCGCTTACCCCACCATAGCCGCTGATGCCGTGGCGCGGTTCTATCGCTTGCGAGGACATCCGACGTTATTTATTACAGGGACTGATGAACACGGACAGAAAATCCAACGTACCGCCGAAAAGAATCAGCTATCACCCCAAGCCCACTGTGATCAGATTGTGGAAGGTTTTTATACCCTATGGGAGAAACTGCACATCAGTTATGATCGGTTTTCCCGCACCACTGCCCCCAAACATCACGCCATTGTTAATGAGTTTTTTACGCGGGTTTACGAATCTGGAGATATCTATCTCAATCAACAACAAGGCTGGTATTGTGTAGCCTGCGAAGAATTTAAAGAAGAACGAGAATTACTCGAAGAACACCGCTGTCCCACCCATACCACCATTAGCTGTGAATGGCGTGACGAGCCAAATTACTTCTTCCGTTTATCGAAATATCAAACTGCCCTAGAAGAGTTCCACAGCGCCCATCCAGACTTCATTCAACCCGAAAGCCGCCGCAATGAAGTTTTAGGCTTTATTGGTCAAGGTTTAAAAGACTTTTCCATTTCGCGGGTCAATTTAGACTGGGGTTTTCCGATTCCCACCGACCCTACCCATACGATCTATGTTTGGTTTGATGCACTCTTGGGTTATGTAACGGCTCTTTTAGATGAAGATGCGGAACCTAATTTAGAGAATGCCATTAACCAATGGTTCCCATTCAAACTGCACATTATCGGTAAAGATATTCTGCGATTCCATGCCATTTACTGGCCAGCTATGTTGATGTCAGCGGGTTTGCCCTTACCAGAAAAAGTTTTCGGGCATGGTTTACTGACCAAAGATGGCGTAAAAATGGGTAAAACCCTCGGCAATGTGATCGATCCCCATGATTTGGTAGATCGCTATGGAGCCGATGCGGTGCGGTATTACTTCCTCAAAGAAATTGAGTTTGGTAAGGATGGCGACTTTAGCGAAGAGCGGTTTGTGAATATTCTCAATGCTGATTTAGCGAATAATTTAGGGAACCTACTGAATCGGAGTTTGGGCATGGCAAGCAAGTATTGTCAGCAAATTGTGCCTAATCCTGAGCCGAGTAGTGTCACAGAATTAATGACTCCGATTATTGCTGAAGCTAAAGCCTTAGGAGAAAGTTTTGCTAATGATTACGCTAATCTGAACTTCCGGAACCTTTGCGAAGGAGTGCGGTTGTTAATTGGCAATTGCAATAAATTAATTGATGCGGCGGCTCCTTGGAAGCAGTTTAAAGCCGGAAATCAAGCGGAAGTTAACGAAACTCTCTATACGTTGCTTGAAGCCGTGCGCCTCGCTGCCTATGGACTTGCGCCCATTGTGCCGAACCTGAGCGCCGCTGTCTATGAACAATTGGGTTTAACCCTCACAGCAACCACCCCTTGGAGCCATACACAATGGGGGATTTTGCCAGTGGGTCAGGCTCTAGCTAATCCTGCGCCGATTTTCCAAAGGATTGAATTGCCGAAAGTGTAGTCTAGCTCTAGAGAAATCAATATAGTTTTACTTGTAGATTCTATCAACCACCCGCTTCGAGGGCTTTCAGACAGAGCCTAACGGGTGGTGGTGTTCTGGATTTCGAGTTTTAGCGCACTGCTGCCTCTAAATTATGTTGATTCCAGAGTTTTTGATATAGCGGAGCAGTGGCTAAAAGATGCTCATGGGTTCCAGCAGCAATTATTTCCCCTTGATCCATGACTAAAATCCGGTCACAGGTGGCAGCAGCAGACAAGTTATGGGTAATAAATAGAACGGTTTTCGCTTCCGGAAAATTATTCAGAATACTCACGGCAGTTTGATTATCCACACTGGATAAAGCATCATCTAAAATCAGAATTGGTGCATCCATTAGTAAAGCACGAGCTAGGGCGGTGCGTTGACGCTGACCTCCGGAGAGGGTAATTCCTCTTTCTCCGACAATGGTTTCATATTTTAGAGGGAAATTGAGAATCTCTGATTGAATGCGGGCTTGGCTGGCGTAATATTCCACTTCTGCCATACTTGCTTCGGGGCGACCATACCGAATGTTGTCCGCCATAGTTGCACTGAATAAGAAACTATCTTGGGGCACGAAGGCAATATGCCGCCGCAAATCATTAATCCGAATATCGGTAATATCTACTCCATCCAGGAACAAAGCATTTTGGGGCGTGTCCACCAGACGCAGTAAAACACTAGCTAGGGTAGTTTTTCCGGCTCCCACTGTGCCAATCATCGCTACCCGTTCACCGGGCATAATCGTGAAATTCAAGTTCCTGAGGGTAGGTGCGCTCTGGTTCTCATAGGTAAAACTTAAATCTCTGACTTCGATTTTGCCACTGACTTCTAAAACTCGTGCAGCACTGTTTTGGATGAGTTCCGTATTTGATTCAGGCTTTGCTTTAGTCAATGCCACAGATTCCGGCGCATCCACCACTGCGGGCGGGATTTCCAGAATTTCCTGAATCCGTTTAATACTCACTTGTCCCCGTTGATAAGTAGTTAACGTAAATCCTAGAATCGCAGTGGGAAAAATCAAACGTTCCACATAGATAATTAGCGATAGCAAATCACCCACTTTAAACGTCGTATTGGGTTGGGCTAATTTCTCACCACCGAACCACACCAAAACCAAGAAACTAACACTGGCAATGCCCCCCAGCAAAGGAAACAAGACGTTACGACTTTTCGCTAGGGCAAGGTTCGCTTCAAATAATACTTCGTTTAATTGATTAAAAGCTTTCCGTTCGTTCTGTTCTTGGGCATAGGTTTTAATTAGGGCAATACCGTTTAGATCTTCCTGTAACAGCGTGCTGACTTCGGCTAATTGCTCCTGCACATGCATCTGTTCGTCTCGTAACTGTGCGCCAAAGGATTTGACTAACATCAACATAAACGGATAAACCGAAATTGCTGCCAGGGTTAGCATTGGGTCAATGAGGAGCATGGCGGGAATGGTCATGCTATAAACAAAAATGGAATTGATAATACTCAGTAGTGCGAATCCCATTAACCGCCGCACGTTTTCCACATCACTAGTAACGATACTAATCACTTCCCCAGCGGACTTACGGGCAAAATAACTGGGAGGCAAAATGAGAAGATGTTCAAAAACTTGCTGTTTGAGGTCAAACTCCACACTGCGCCCAATGCCGAATATCCAAATCCGCGACATGATGCGCACAATCCACATCAACGAAGACAAACCGATGATTAGCCACACGTAATTCATGGTTTGCCCGATTGCATTGAGAGAAATGCCATTGGTACTACTAACACCATTGAGAGCAATTTGTCCTGGATCAAGCTGTTTCAGAGCATCCACCGCAACTTTGATCAGCCAAGGGATATAAGTCCCCAAAGCATTGGCTAAAAACAGCGCCACCGTGCCTAAAGCGAGGGGTCCATAATGTGGTTTGAGATATTGGATTAAATTACGCAGGGGCGAACGAGCCATAGGGCAACCATGAACATGAGCAAAGGAATCAAGCCTCTATTGTAGCTTTGATTCTCAATGAATTTAGAGCGTGTCATCATTTAAATCTGGAGTCCAGTCTAGATCGAGGTTTAAGCCTCTTGATTTTCTAAGTTAAAGCTTTCGTGAAATCCTTTTCTATTGATGACAGTCCGTAGAGATAGCAGAAATGCTAATCGGAGGGATCATGGTTTTCCTATGGAAAATATCTAACGGCTTGCGTTCACTGGACGCAGATACACCGATAGACTGCTTTGCTTCGGTGCAGCGAGGTTGTTAGCCCGGTAGCAAGGACTGCATATCTGATGTGTATGCTGAGTATTGTTTCCAACCTAGAATCTCTATAACCTCATAGGCTAAGTTCTCTTGAGGATGTAAAGCAAGGGAAACCTGATTACCAAAGGTAGCCGCTAGATTAGCAAAACAATCTTGCACATGTCGCCTAAAATTTCCTTCTTCATAATGCAATGACTGATTACGTCCTTGCCAAATTACATTTTTTAACTTTTCAGACCCGATGCCTCTTCCATCAGGGCAGCTATCAAGACTACCATGTACCTTTGAAATTCCTTGTTTAGCAATCTGTAGCAAGGCTCCACATAAAGCATTAATAGAATCTTTCTTAATGTTGACCGACAGCCCTAACCGTTTTATTTCTTCTTGTAGATCAGTAACCTCTTTTTGCTCTCTAGCCCAGTTCACAAGATAGGACTGTAACTTTATCTCATCAACATCATCGCCCCACTCTGAGTCCCTAAATCGCTTGTACAAAAACTCCAGTTTAGGTTTCTTCGCTTCACGGGCTAACTGAATTTGTGCAATCTGAACTTCTTCAGCAGTGACCAACTCAATCAATTGACGAACCGCATAATCTGTATCGACTAGATATTGATTCATGGCATCGCTCTACAAGTGACCTCAATGATATCACTTGAAAGCGGGTTTGGATATATGTGCATATCTAGCGACTTTTGAAAATTGCTTGGAGGAAATAGTCAGGCTGGATGCACTGCACCTAGGGCGTGTCATCATTTAAATCTGGAATCCAGTCTAAGTTAAGGTTTGAGCTTTTTGCTCTTCTAGGTTAAACCTCTTCTCAAACTCTTTCTCAGCAAAGATCGCAGGGGCAATTAATTACACCCCCTAGGTAACATCCACATGATCATTAGCAACCAAGGGAATCGTAAACCAAAAAGTGGTTCCCTGATTTGGCTGGGTAACTACACCAATGCGTCCCCCGTGGGCTTCCACAATCTGCCGACAGATATAGAGTCCCAGCCCCAAATTGAGGGTATTACGGTGGGAAATACTTTGCCCATAGCGCTCAAATACCATCTCCGCTTGTTCAGGAGCCATACCCAACCCATTGTCAGTTACGGTGCAATAGAGATAGTCACAGGAATTTTTTAAAGTTGGTCCCTCAAGGCTACTAATGACCATAGACCGTGGCAACACATCAGCCGCCAAGATCACGCAGCAATGGGGCGGATTATGTTTGACAGCATTGATCAGTAAGTTCTCATATACCCGACGCAGATGTTTGGGATCAACCCAAACTGGTGGCAGATCAGCAGCAAAATTTAATTCCAGGGTAGTACCTTCATGGTCAAAAATTGGCTGTAAATCAACAATTACTAACCTCACAATCTCTGCTAAATCACAGGATTGGCGCTGAAGATTGACCCCATACTGATCATTAGCGTGGGATTCTAATAAAGACTCGATTAATGCTAACTGTCTTGCACCACCGTCAATCATTCGCATCAATAAACTCGCTGGCAACGGAATTGTTGATTCTTTAACGGCAGACCCACTAGCCAAATTTGGGGAATTATTTTCCGGATAATTTGCCCCATGCTCCTGCAACAGATTCCGTAAGACCATCAACCAACCCGTCACCGGATTCCGTAAATCGTGGGACACGGCATGGAGTAGCAGAGTGAGCATTTCTTCCGCTCGCCGTCGTTCAGTAATTTCTTGGGTCAGGGTTACATTCTGTGCCGTGATTTGCTGGCGCTGCTTGGCAATGGTTAAATGAGTTTGAATTCGCATTAATACTTCGCGATATTCAAAGGGTTTAGTGATGTAGTCCACTGCGCCACTCTCAAACCCCCGTAGTTTGTGTCCTGTGTCCGTCACCGCCGTCATGAATATTACAGGAATATCTTGAGTTTCGGGATGTTTTTTGAGTTGCACACAGGTTTCAAATCCGTCCATCACTGGCATCATAATATCAAGCAAGATCAGATCAGGGGATTCCTTAATTGCTAAATCTATTGCTTTAGTGCCGCTGAGTGCTCGAATCACTTTATATTTGGCAGTCAGCAACAAACTGGATAAAACATCCAAATTAGTGATGCTATCGTCTACAACCAGAATTGTACTTTGACCAACCTGCCCTTGATGATCAATCATTTCACCATAAGTCTTTCCTGAATTGGGCATTGAACTGAGCACGATTTACCTAACCAAATTTATCAAAAAAATGGGTTTAAAACCCTCTGCTTCCAGCAAGGCTTTACTTAATCTATGCTACAATATACAGCATAAGACTTTACAAATCCATGTTAGTCCTCGAAGCAAAACTAAAAGGCAAAACAGAGCAGTACGAATCGCCTCATCTATGAGGTTGTACTGCTCTGTTTGTGCGTAATAAGGCTTTGAGGCTATGGATGGATGTCAAGGATAGCGATAAGTATGATCTTAATAAACATTGCGCTGTCTTAGCTAAAGAGTTTGAGTTTGCTAAAAAACTAAACTCGCAAGCCAGACAAGCCAGTGCAGAGAGGGCATGGTCAGCGATAAATCGCTTTTTTGAGAACTGCAAAAAGAAAGTATCAGGCAAGAAAGGTTTTCCTAAATTTAAGAAGCGTGGTCATTCTGTGGAGTACAAAACTACAGGATGGAAACTTTCTGAAGACAGGAAATACCTAACCTTAACTGATGGTTTCAAGATTGGCAGACTCAAATTAGTTGGTAGCCGTGACCTTAACTTCTATCAGATTGAGCAGATTAAACGTATCAGACTAGTTCGCCGTGCTGATGGTTATTATGCTCAGTTCTGTGTCGATGTGGAGCGGCGCGAAAA
>JBIKNH010000112.1:0-14240 GCA_044358815.1 Pseudanabaenaceae cyanobacterium
TGGTAGTTGAGTCGTATTGATTTCCTAGCAACCACTTCTACAGGTGAAACACAGTTAGAACGAATCAAACAAGATGAATTAAGGCAATAGATGGAATGTCGGGGATTGATCCATTCAATAAAAAAAACCCTATGTATCAGTCCATCCAGCCAATTTTCGTGTCATGCATCACAATTGCCGCACAAGAACACACTAGAGACCACTAACCAATCCAGTCACCCTACCCCAAGGCGATATTGCAATCATCTAATCCACACAAATTGAGACCTATGGTTGATGATTAGTCTTGAGCAATAAGGTTTTTAGTGATATTGGTTTGAGATCTTGACCCATGACCAGTTGAGAATCATGAATCTAATTTACCCACATTGAATAAATTATTTACCTATTATTCTCAATGCAGCGCAAACATTTCGTATAACAGTAGAAAGTAGACGGTATAGCTCATCAGAAACGTATTAGACAAGCATAATCATCTTGGGAATCTTCCTAGTTTGATATCTGATTTATCGAAGGGTTATTTAATAGAAAATCAGTGATTTAGATAGAGGTAAACCAGTAATCATGTTGGTAAATGAATGTGTCAAGATATCTTTTCATGAGGACCAACATGTAATACAGATTTTAGATAGTTCTGATTCTAAAGAATGGTTGATTAAAATAAATTTTTGAGCTTATCAAGCCATGCATTTATTAACTTTAGAACCAAGATATTTCTTATTACTCTAAATTTATTTTCACTGTATAAACCTCTGATTTAATCTGAGCTACTATGTGTTGAATTAGGGTAAGCATTTCATCCCCCCTAGTGATCAATCAAATTACGAATCTATTTTGGTCAATCAAAAAGTATGACAGTTGTATGGGTGATTTTGCATGATTGCCGTGCAAGCCAACTGTGCAGTGAGAAGTGGAAATCCTGTTTACCATAGCCGCTAAATTTGTTTAAGTTATTTTTACGAATTAAGTGGAAACCTCCTATGGAACAGGAGACAATCTCGGTTAATTCACTCACTTATAATAACTAAGCGTGATGCAATCTTCTGGAATTTACAATAGGCAATTTGTAATAGATGTAATGAGGTCTTAATCCGCTACCAGTGAGGCTTTTGGCTACAACAAGTTACTAATTTGGTTACTAACTTCATTTACAAATCGTAACCAAGCTTGGAGATATTTCGTAAGTAATAATTTTCAATACTAAAGCGTTCTTTCTATAAAATTTGTAGTCAAAGCTGTGATTTATCTGATACGGCTTAGATAGCGCAATATTTTTCTAATTTATGTGATATTTAAGGCTACTTCATTTTAACTATTGGAATAAACTTACCTGACTTTATATACTTTATTTACTTATATCTGCCATCAGATGAAGAGTATCATAAAAATCAAGGTTTTTTCTGCTATTTAACACATTAAAGCTTTAATAACGATTAAAATTGGCTAGTTTTTGCTACGGTCCACAGTGCTATCGAGTTATACTAGAGTCGCCGCTCTTGCTTTAACATATTTTGATAAGTGAGCCATCCTGAGGCAAGGGAGACCATGAAAAATCCGACTAAAAATCTTAGGTGTAGCACCATCTCATAGCTTGAGAAGTCATCGCGATTAGTGGAAAATGCCACTAATAATTCATTCATGTGGTAAACGGGATTGAACTGAGTGATCAGTAATAAATCCTTCGATAAAAATCTGGTGGGAAAAAATGCGCCCCCCATTAACAACAACGGCACACCTAGCCCAGCAACTAGGGAGTTTACGTCTTCGGGGCGACGGGCTAACTTGGTTCCCAACACAAACCCTAAGCCAACATAAGAACCAATACTCATCAAGATAATCATGGCTCCCCACCACCACGAGCCAAGGAATTTAACTTGCCAGAATGAAGCTAAGCCATAGACGATGAGGCTTTGACCAATGCCAATCAAGCCATAGGCTAAAAATATACCGAGAAAATAAGAGATGCCCGTCAAAGGGGAAATCAGTAAGCGTTTCAGAGTGCGGCTTTCCCGTTCCGCCACAATTGTGGACATAGTGCCCCCCAAACAACTGAAAAATAAAGCTGCACCCACCAAAGTAGATGGAGCCGCTAGTTTAAAGGCTTCGGTGGTGCTGATTCGAGCGCCTTCAGCTAAAACCAAGCCATTGAGAAAAAGCATCGACGCAGGAAAAATCACCCATAAAACTAAGGTGCGGTAGGTGCGCAGGAGTTCAATCAAGATCCGCTGACAGATGGCTATGGACTCTCCGGCGCAGCATTTGATGGTTTGTCCTAATTGAGAAAATAATTTGCTCACTGACGCTGTAACCCAAATTCTGTCTAAAAAAAAACGCATGAAATTCATAAAGGTTCAGGGATTCAGGCAGCAAAGGGCTAGAAGTGTTAGTTGAGAAAGTTCACCGAGATTTAACGAAAAATCTATGAAAAATGTTGCAAAATCCAAGTAACAGCACCGCAAAGATCAGCAGCAATAAATTCAGGATGGACGGGGTGTTGATAAGTCCCTTTCTGAACCTGAGCGCCATAACCGCTAGTGACTAAAACTCCCTTACACCCAGCATTATGGGCGAGGTCAATGTCTGTGGCTTTGTCTCCCACCATGTAACTGCGTTTGAGATCGAGGTCATAACGCCACGCTGCTGCCACTAACATACCCGTGTTAGGTTTGCGCCAAGTGGAATAGTAGGTTAAGTCAGGATTGATGCCGCCTTCTTCGGGACTGAGGCTAATACAGTTACAAATGCCATCGAGATGCGCTCCGGCTTCCGCAGCCAGAAGAGTTTGCAGGCGTTCTGTAAGGGCATCGATATGGTCAGCGCTGTAATAACCCCTGGCGGCTCCGGCTTGATTTGAGGCTAGACAGCAAAAAATGCCCCGATCATTAAGTTGGCGCACTGCTTCAGCCGCTCGGGGCATGAGGAGCAAATCATCAATTTGTTTGATATACCCGGCTTCTTGGTTTAATACACCGTCACGATCAAGAAATACTGCGGGTCGAAGCATGGTAGATCTGGGGTTAAAACAGTTACAAAATCGGTCAGCTTAGCAAGTCTGATTAGCAAATCTTAATTTACCAGATTTGACTTGCCAGATTTGATTAAGCAAATTTGGACTTATGAGATTTTGATCCAAGGGGTCAAGGTTTTGGGGCACGGCAATTTAGCCCTAAATTTAGCCCTATGTTAGGATACATGAATGCTTTGGAGTGCTTTGGAGTGATTATGGAAGACACAACTCTAGTCAAGCCCGCTGGCGTAGCGCCTATGTCTGTAACTCTTACTAACTTGCCTACGCACTCATTTACCCTTCCCGATCATAATCAATTACCGAAATCTGATGGTACTTTTGTGAAGAATTTTCAGGAACATCCGCAAAGTATTGTTTTAACTAGTTCCATTCTGCCAGTTCTGGACCAGTTACATCCTGATGGCTGCTATTGTATTGGACAGGATAGCGGTATTTATTGGCGGATGATGGAACCACCCGAAAAGGGAGCCGAAGCACCAGATTGGTTTTATGTGCCCAATGTGCCGCCGTTATTGGATGGTGAATATCGTCGTTCCTATGTGTTGTGGAAGGAATTTATCGCGCCATTGATTGCGATTGAGTTTGTCTCTGGTAATGGAGCCGAAGAAAGGGATACAACGCCGCCAACTGCCACGACAAAAGCCGGTAAATTTTGGGTTTATGAGCAGGCGATTCGGATTCCATTTTATGTGATTTTCGATGGACGGCGACATCTGGTGGAGGTTTATCAATTGGTGAATGGGCGTTATGTGCAGATGACTCCCAATGAGCGTGGACGTTTTGCGATTCCGCCATTGGGGGTAGAAATTGGTTTGCAATTCGAGAATGATGTATCTTGGCTGCGTTGGTGGGATCAGTCCGGTGATTTGCTACTAACGGGTGATGAACGTGCAGTTCTGGAAAAAGAAGCGCGACTCAATGCCGAGGCTTTTGCCGAAGCACAGAAGGCACTGGCAGATCAAGAGCGGCAACAAAAGGAAAAGTTAGCCAATTATTTGCGGTCTATGGGGATTGATCCTGAGGCGATTTAGGGGGCATAATCCTCTTCAGTTTGGGGTAAGTCGAAGTTTATAGTTTCTTGCTTACCCACTTTTCTTTTATATTCGGCAGATTTCAACACTTCCGAACTAAGGCGAATATCCAGCCGCTTCCGTTGTTCAATGATTTCCTGAACGGTAACAATTTGAATTGTATCAACGGGTTCGCTCATAAATTGGTTTTTATAAATTCCGGCGGCTTTGGCTTCTGCAAGCATATCCTTAGTGGGCTTTTGCAGTGTGATGAATATCCCCAGGGTAGCTTTTTCGCGGGTCATTACGCCTTGTAGTTCGTAAATGTCGCTGGATTTAACCTTACCGGATTTGACTTGTAAAATAATTTTTTCTGATTCATCTTTTTCGCTACGGAAATACGCAACGCCGTCAATGCCTTTGTCTGCGCCTTTTTTAGTGTTGATCGTGGCGCGGTTGTTGGAATAGGTCAGAATTGCCCATTTCTCAAATTCTTTGCGGGTGCGATCATCAGTTTTGTTCGCAAGGGCTTGGGCTGATGCCATGTCTTTAGGAATGCCATTCAGAATAATATTTTCTAAGACTCCTTTCCCAAAGCTCTCTTCTAAACGTTTCAGCACGACGCTAATGCTTTGATAGGTAATGTCAATTCCAATCCATTGACGGTTCAGGTGTTGGGCTACTGCTACAGTTGTACCACAGCCGCAGTAAGCATCAAGTACTACATCACCTTCGTTACTAGAAGCTTGAATGATTCGCTCTAGTAAGGCTTCTGGTTTTTGTGTGGGATAACCCAGCCTCTCTGCGGCTTGAGAAGATATAGGGGGAATATCTGTCCAATTATTACCAATGGTAATGCCTGACATCTCATCCAAGTATTTCTTAACACGAATTCTTCCTTCAGAGTTCGCAGGAAAAATAAGCCTTCCTTCCTTATCAAGTTCTTCCATTTTTTCACGAGATACTGTCCATCCATTAGGATGAGGTTTATATCCTTTATACTCATAAGTTAGATTGGGTCTAGGATTGGGGCTTCGCAAATTATCAGAGGAGTAGCGCCTACCTTGTTCGTCAACGTAACGAAAGTTTTTGGCAATATATTGATCATCATATGCAGTGTATTGTCTATTGAACTTGTATTTACTTCCTTTGCTATAAAAGTAAATAATATCGTTCAAATTACTAAAATTTTTTTTTGCATCGTTATGACTTGTTGTTCTTCTCCAGACGATTTCATTTAAGTAATCCCCACCCTGCGTACAAAAAACTGCATCAATAATAATTTTTAAATAATGAGAAGCCGTTGGATCACAATGTAAATAAAAACTCCCTGTAGGCTTCAAAACCCTGTAGATCTCGGCAATGCGTAACGTCATACTGACCAAATAAGCCAACAAACTGCCCTTCCCCAAAACCTTAGTCAAACCAGAAATTAGATCAATACTTTGCGCCGTAAAATGCCCCAAATAGTTTTCTTGAATCTCTGCTAAACCTCGATTAGCATGATCATCCCAAGTCCAAGTATCCACAAAAGCCTGCGCCTGTGCCTGATCTTCCTTACCAACATTATTATAAATCTGGTTATAGTTCCGCTTCGAGTTAAAAGGCGGATCGATATAGCATAAATCCACCGATTCATCCTTAATATGCTTCCGCAGCACTTCGAGATTGTCCCCATAAAACAACTGATTTTTGGATTGGTTGCTCATAGATGTGTGGTTGGCTTATGAGATTGATAGTTTAGTTATGAATTTATATTCCAGTAGGGTGTGTTAGCGTCAGCGTAACGCACAAATTTTGGACATTAGATATGATGGTGCGTTAAATTTCATTAACGCACCCTACAAGAACTAAGGGGGAATGAGGAAGATCTAACGCATCACATCCCGATGCACCTGCAATAACTGCAATCGGTCGCTATCATCCATCACACATTGATTCAGCATATAAACCACCTGTTCAGGTTTGAGGTTATTCGCTGTGGTGCAATTACCAATGTAATGAACTTTCACCGCCTCAGGATTGGGTTGAATTAACATCAAAGAATAAAGGCGCGGACGCAGTTCCATAATTTCCTGCTTGCCTGATTTGGTGGTTTTTTCCATCGTGATACTAGAACGTAGCAACACTTCATTAACCACATCTTCCATCAAATGGAAAACATCACCACCAGTGCGCTCCTTCGGTTCCACAAACCCAAGGGTGAGCGTATATTCCGCCACTTCCAACAGAGCATCGGTAGAAGGAGATTTTAAGGGAACTTCTTCTACTAAGTAAATCGGCAAGTCGGGATCAAGTTGCGCCTGTAACTTTTGTCGGAACTCTTCCGGATCAATCGGGGCAGTCAATTCAAAATCGGCATATTCCCCCGTGCTGGTGTAGCCCAAGGGTAGAGCCTTCGCAATGGCAATACGGGGCATCGGATTAAACCCAGCACTAAAAGCAATGGGTAAATTAGCCCGTCGTGCGGCTCTCTGTAAAACACGATGTAAATCCAAATGGGAAATCAAACGCATTTCTCCCAATTTACCGAACTTGATGCGTAAACGCTGCACTTTAACTTGTTCGGCTAATTCGTGACCACCATAAACGGGAATCTCCGGCGGCGGAATCACCACATTATGCCCGAAGCTCGGACCGCATACCCCGCAAGCAGAGCAGCCCCCAAACGAACAATCAGGAATTACTTTAGCGGCTAAGGCGCGTTCCCAATCTTCAATCAGCCATTGTTTATCAATCCCTGTATCCATGTGATCCCAAGGCAACGGATCGGCAATTTTGAGATTCGGCATTTCCCATGCTAAACCTGCTTCATTAATGGCTTGAGTCCATGCTCCAAAAGCCTTATCTACACTCTCAAACCATGAATCCATTCCAGCACCGAGTTCCCATGCTCTCTGGAGTACCGGTCCTAAACGGCGATCCCCCCGACCAACAAAATCCTCCATTGCCGAAATACGCACATCGGTAAAGTTCGCTTTAACATTGCGTAAAGGGCGCAGGGCTTCCCGTAATAACTTCTGTTTTGCTAAGAAATCTTCCGTAGACACCGTATGCCACTGGAAAGGCGTATGGGGTTTAGGGGTGAAATTGGAAATAGTCAGGGTGAAACTCATCGGTTTCCGTTTTTGGCGATGGCATTCCTTCTGCAACCATTGCACGGTTTTCACAATGCCTAAAACATCTTCTTCCGTTTCGGTGGGTAAACCAATCATGAAATAGAGTTTAACTTTATCCCAACCTTGATCCCGCACGGTTTTAATGCCTTGTAGCAGTTCTTCATCGGTCAAACCTTTGTTGATGACATCCCGTAGCCGTTGGGTTCCCGCTTCAGGAGCGAATGTCAAACCCTGTTGCCGTCCGTTACCGCTGCGTAACATCGTGGCAATGTTTTCGTCAAATCGATCAATCCGTTGGCTAGGTAAAGATAGTTCAACGTGTTCATCTTTAAACCGATTCTTAATTTGCATTCCCACTGAAGGCAACGCCAAATAATCGGAACAAGAAAGAGACAAAAGCGAAAACTCGTTATAACCAGATTCGCGCAAGGCTTTTTCGACGGTATTCACCACCCGCTCTGGTTCCACATCACGGGCAGGGCGGGTGAGCATTCCAGGCTGACAGAACCGACAACCTCGGGTACAACCGCGCCGAATCTCGATGGTGAGCCGATCATGGACGGTTTCCACCAGTGGCACTAAACCAATACTGTGTTCGGGCATGGGAGTGGCGACCCGACGTAAAATTCGAGGCGGTACGTCGGTGCGGTTGGGGGTAACGGCTCCAGTAGCTTCGTCCATGTCATAAAATTCTGGCACATAGACCCCATCCACTTGATTCGCTAAATCTAGAAGAATCTCGCGGCGGGTTTTGTTGGCGAGTTTCCCAGCCTTAATCACTGCGCCAATTTCCGGTAAAACTTCTTCCCCATCCCCTAGGGCAAAGAAGTCAAAAAAGTCAGCATAGGGTTCAGGATTGGAAGTGGCGGTCTGTCCCCCCGCAAAAATCAACGGACATTCAGCCAGAGGCAAATCCCGTCGTTCATGCCATTTTAGGGGAATGCCCGACAAATCAAGCATTTCCAGAATATTAGTTGCACCTAATTCGTAACTGAGGCTAAAACCCAAGATATCGAATTCCATTAGGGAACGCTTGGATTCAACCGCAAATAAAGGCGTATTAGTTTCCCGGAGTTTGGCGGCTAAGTCAGGAGCAGGTAAATAGGAGCGGTCGCATAATTGCCCCTCTTGACTATTGAGAATGCTATATAAGATGACGTGCCCCAAATTAGAAGCACCGACTTCGTAAATTTCGGGATAAGTCAAAGCCCAATGCACCACCGCATCATCCCAAGGCTTATGCACTGCCCCAAACTCATTACCAAGATAACGGGCAGGTTTGAGAATGTCTGGAGTGATGAGTTGTTCTACAGGTACAGCCATAGGGAAAAGTTCTTTTTAGTGATGCTTCAAATGTACGACAAATCAAGTTGACCAGGTTTTGTCTATAGCTGGTCTGCCTTTATGCTAGTGAGTCTCAATTTTAGTGTAATTTTGTGGCGGCAATTACGGATTTTGTCTGTAGATTCTTGACATGGGATTATCGCCTGAGATTTTCAGGTTAAGCCAACAAAAAACCAAAAAGTCCCACAAAATCCCTAAAGGAATCGGCTCGGTTGAATTTGCTGCCAAACATTACGCACCCGATCACAGGGGGTAGCTTGGGGAAAATAGGTCTGATCGGCGACGGTTTCTAGCAAAAGATGCCCCATCGGAGTCAGTCGAAAACTATCGGTGATTCCCTGACCGTCCACCTCGCGGCGCAGTACCCCCACCTGAATCAACCACAGCAAATTATTTTCAGTGGCAAGTAAATTACAAAACCTAGTTAAATACTGATTTTTTAGTCCTTCATGCCCCACAATTGCCCGCAGATTAATCCCCCGCTGGGACATATCCGCAAATAATTTCACTGTAAACGGGGCACAACGCAAGGCAATGGCAGCGCGTTCTATGGTGGCAGCGTCATAGCTACTAATGGAACTACTGATGCCAGAGGTGGGTGAAGTAAGGATTTCGCTAGGCATGGGGATTAGAAAATAGTTTGATTTAACTGGACTAATGGGTAAATAATTGGTTTAACTATCGGTTTAGCTAATTTTGATCAACTTTATGGCATCCCCATGATTTATTACATTTAACCAAGTGTATAAATTCAAAATTTATCATTACAGCTAACTGGATTTTTAACTAAATTTTTAACTAAGTCTACTTTCAGATTTCACTATGTTTGCCATTCCCCTAGCTTGGCTACAACTAACCCACAGTAAGGGAAAACTGCTGGTAGCACTGGCAGGAATAACATTTGCAGCGATTTTAATGGGAATGCAGATGGGGTTTCAGGATGCACTATTTCGGAGTGCGCTATTATTTCATAATAGTTTGGACTGTGACTTAGTTCTAGTCCATCGCAGCGCCACTTATATTCTCAATCTTAAACCATTTAGTCGGCGACGCATTTACCAAGCTTTAGCAGTGTCGGGAGTACAGGAAGTCAGACGCATGTATGTACAACTGGCTCCCTGGCAAGCTCCTGATTTAGGCATTAAGGAAGACATTTTAGTAATTGGTGCTGAACCCTACGGCACTGTATTTAGGGATCGGGAAATCAATCAACAACAGGATAAAATTCGGTTGCCGGATACAGTGCTGTTTGATCGTGGCTCTAGGGATGACTTTTTTGGTGCAGTGGTACAGGAATTTAGCCGTGCCCAACAAACTCAACAAAAACTATTTAAAGAGGTCAGTAATCGCAAAGTAGAAGTAGCAGGAATGTTTACAATGGGGGTTTCTTTTGCGGCAAATGGAACTTTAATCACTAGTGATGCCAATTTTTTGCGGATTTTTGCGGAACGTCGTTCTGGGGAAGCAGATTTAGGTTTGGTCAAAACATTACCCGACAGCGATCCCAAGCAAATTCAGCAAGAATTAGAAGCTTATCTGGATGATGACATAAAGGTTTTGACACTTCAGGAATTTATTCAACTAGAAAAAAGCTATTGGGAAGAGAGTACCCCTATTGGCTTTATTTTTGGTTTTGGGGTGGTGATGGGATTCATTGTGGGGATAATTATCGTTTATCAAGTCTTATACAAAGATATTAACGATCATTTAGCAGAATACGCTACCATCAAAGCAATGGGCTACAGTAACTTCTATCTCAATTGTGTGGTAGTGCAACAATCCATTAGTTTAGCAGGTTTAGGATATATTCCCGCATGGCTGATTTGCTATGGGTTGTACGGCTTAACCCAGGCTAGCACTGGATTACAAATGGAACTGAGCGGGCAGCGTAGCGGTGAATTATTCTGCATTACATTCTTAATGTGTTTGATTTCCGGTTTGCTGAGTATTCGACGTGTCCAAAAAGCTGATCCAGCAGAGATTTTCAACTAATATTCTTTAAATAACAGAATATTCCTTAAATAATGTTTCTTCAACTAGCATTTAATAAAATTAGTTTTTGAGAAAGTGCTGCACGAAATAGGTCATATAATATCTAACTGGATATCTAACTGGAGAACAAATTACTGCTGGGGAAAATTGTTTCTGAGGATAAATCAACTTCCCAACTCAAAACCGCTATACTAGACTTGCTTAGAATATGCTTAGAATTTACTTAGCCAAATACTTAGTTAGGTTTTCAGTTAGGTTTCTAGTGAGATACTTGTTTGAGTATTAGATTAAGTAGTATTTTAATGGGCAACGTGTAACTGGTACGAAGTGTAAACTATGAATCAACAGGATGATTTAGAAGAACGGTTTCGGCAATTAGAACAGGAGGTCATGAAAAACCGCGCCCCTGGTCCTGAACCCAACAAACGCGCCGAGCCGGAAATTGTTGGGATACAACAGGGGGTCGAAACCGCTAAACAAGGACTAGCAGGCTTAATTGAGTGGGTTAATAGCCTCACAGGACCAGTCAAAGTGATCGCAATTGTGGTACTTGGTCTAATCGCCTTCAGTCTGTTAAATTTTGTGTTCAAAGCTGTGATGGCGGTGATTTCCATCAGCATTATGGCTCTAGTTGGTTATGTGCTTTACAAGCTATTCTTTGAACCAAGTAAAAATCCTTAGGGCTTACTTGCTAGCTCCCACTCTAATCCCCTGTGCTGTAGGGTGACCGTCTCTTTGAATAATCTCCATTCGTAATAGCTAGTTGTTGCTAACTATTACCGGATCTTACTAATTGTGGCGTGGTCAACTCAAGCTTTGGTCTAACTAGAGCTTTAGGCTTTAGTCTTAGGGGAACGTTACTGAGCAATGCCAATAGATGCGCTAATAGATGTGCTAACAAATTATTAAGTTTTGTCACCTCCGGTGGAGAAATATCCCCATGTCCAATGCCCCCCGCAAGCGAATTCAGCCTAAGTTGCGCTCCATTCCTTTACGCTCTACTCCTTCAGCAATTTATATCCAAATGCATCAATTGGCAAATGAGAAAGAACGACTGCAACAGGAATTAGTTCGTCTCAGTGATCGCCAAAAAGAAGTATTACAGCGTTTAGCCGAATTAGATCGGGACTTGTCTAGGCTAGAAGAATCCGCTAGTGAGAATGCGATGGAATTGGCGGACTTACATCTACCTGCCCATTTGGTGGCAGCTTTTAATGAAACTACTAAAGAAGCCATCGCCCCAACAACAGCAGTTAAAGCGCCGAAGTCCCGTAAAGCCACCCCCAAAAAAGCTAATAATTCCGGCGGAGCTTTTGAGATGATGACCATCGAGTATTAGAACTCTGTCTATTTCTGCCTATGTTAAAAATTGGTTTGCTATCGGGACATTTTCGCCGTCATGCCATAGGTTGGTGCTGTAGTGACTGGGTTTGCGCCCTCACGAAGGTTGCGGAGGTACGGTTTTACTTTACCGCTCCGGTTACGGCAGACGATATGACTCAAAAGTTCCGTGATACGGGGAGTCCTTTCTATACTGTGACAAATCACGAATTAAGCGCCAAACTATCGGAGCTATCACAGGTAATCCAGCGAGATCGCCTTGATGTCTTAGTGGAATTCGATTCCATTATGGCTCCTGATGTTGCCCCTCTAATTTACAGTAAACCTGCGCCGACTGTGGTATCTTGGCCCGGTTTTTGTGCGCCTTATTTGCAGCAGGATCAATACTTTGTTGCGGATCACCATATGTTGCCGCCAGAGGTAGATAGCCATTTTCGGGAACGTCTGTTACGAATGCCCGATTCTTATTTAGCCGTGAGTGGTTTGGATGGCTTGCCCACAGATCGAGAAGCAGTTCGTCATGACCTCGGTATTAGTCCTGAGCAAGTTGTTTATCTTTCCGTTACCCCTGGTCATAAGTTCAACTATCCCAGTGCTAGGGCGATTGTGGAAATTCTCAGCCGTGTGCCTGACAGTGTTTTACTGTGTAAGAGTCGCGGTAATGGAGATTTAATGCGCCAGATTTACGATCAAGTCTGTGCTGAATTTGCAGTAGATTCTCGACGAATTCAGTTCCTGATGCCCCGCACCAAAACCGAAGAAGAACATCGTACTGTTTACCAAATCGCTGATGTCTTACTAGATTCCTATCCTTATAACAGTTGTACTCACTGTCTTGAAGGATTATGGGTAGATCTGCCTGTGGTGACCAAGGTAGGAGAACAAATGTTTTCACGATTTGTTTATTCCTTTTTACAAACCTTGGGGATTAAGGAAGGAATTGCATACACTTGGGGGGAATATGTTGACTGGGGAGTAAATCTGGGATTGGATCATACCCTGAGGGCAAACCTAAAGCAGAAACTATATCAATCGCGGCAGCAGGAAACCCTAGCACCTTTATGGAACCCTGATAAGTTTGCAGCGGATTTTGTGGGGTTGATCTCAGGGATTTAATCTTAGGAATTGAGTAACAAAACTGAAACTATTTTCCTCAAGTTATAGATGATTCAAATAGAAGACATGGCTTCGACTTCGTTCAACCCTCGTTATAAGTTATCTGAGTAGAGTCCAAACTGTATTTCCTATTTGAATTGTCTATAGTTCCTAAAATACCCCCTGACTGGGTAATAAAGTGTATTCACTTACTGTACCATCGGGAGGCAGTTGCAATAAATGCATCACGCTATCAGCAACGGTTTCAGGGCGTAACATTGCCGCACGATTGAAATTAGGAGGCACTTGATCCCCCAACTTATCCCATAGGGGCGTGTCTACGGAACCAGGACAAATCGTCATGACATTAATGCCGTGGGGACGTTCTTCAGCGGTGAGAGCTTGACTCATTCCCAATAGGGCAAACTTCGTCGCACAATAAGCGCCCCAATTGGGAAATCCCTGTTTAGAGGCTACTGAACCAATATTCAAAATCGTTCCTTTTTGCTGTTGGCGCATCGCTGGCAAAACCCCTTGAATGCACTGCAAAACGCTCGTAACATTCAAATCAAATAAACCTTGCCATTGATTTAATTCAATGCTCGCTAATTCACTAATATGGGCGATTCCGGCATTATTGATCAGAATATCAACACCGCCCAATTCCGCTACAGTGGTTAAAATTTGTTGCCGTACAGTGGCCACAGCAGCTAAGTCAATGGGAACTGCTAGGGCTTGGGGATGACTGGCTAAACCTAGGGATTGGGCTTGACGACTCAGTAACGCCACCTTAGCCCCAGCATCTAGCAGTCTTTGGGCGATTGCCTGACCAATACCGCTACTGGCTCCGGTGAGGATCACTTTTTGTCCGTTTAGCACCGATGGCGAAGAATTTTCTGGCATAAAATAATGAGAACCTAGGGAATCAATAATAACTCAGGAAATAACTAAATACCTAAATCTAGTCTAAACATTTAGTCTAAATATTTTAAATCATTTAAGCGTCAGATGATCTCCGAAAGATCCTGATTAAAAATTCTAATTAAGCTTATTTCTGACCTTTTCTGACCTTTTAAGTATCTTCTTTGTAAATTCAAAACAATATTAGTAAAAAATATTAGTGAAATAATATTGGCATATTGAACTTTATTTTGTACGGTTTAATTCAAAAGACAGATAAAATAATTTTTTGAAACTGCTTGAATCCTGATTTAACCAAGTTAAAAAATCAAGCATTTATCAACTAGTTATTCCTGTGTTTGATCGCAGTTAAATGATATATTTGACTTGTTTTTTAATTAGCTAGATCTT
>JBIKNH010000113.1:0-14209 GCA_044358815.1 Pseudanabaenaceae cyanobacterium
GTCGAGAAATTTCTGCATTGCACCTTAGAAACTGTCTAAACAGTGGTCCATTCCTCCTTTGATTAGTTACCCGATTAGTTAGATTACTAATCAGATTACTTCCTGAGTGCTCCATCAGCCGCCCATAACTTCCCCCACTTCCCGTGTAAAATCATTCATCAGAACCGATGAAACCTACTAGTGAAACTAAGGGATTATGGGCTTTGGCAAATCACCTTGCAAATTTAATTCCTAATAATGCCTGGCAATTCCTAAAATATAGATGATTCAAATAAAAAACACAGCTTCGACTTCGCTCAGCTAACATAGATCGAGGACTAAGCAAAGTCAAAGTCTCCTCTACAAATCATTTTAAACAACTATATATTCTCTAAAACATATTTCCTAGAATGTATTTCAGAAAATATATTCCCTAAAGTAGATTCCAGCAATATATAATGACTGAATAAACACTTTGAGCAATCCCCAACGAAGCTAAACCGCAGTTAAGTCCATCATACAGAACCCGTGAGATCCGTTCTAATGGATTTGGCTCATATTAGGGAATCAAGCTTTTAGTTTAAGATGCTTGCATAAAGTGATCTAATTCCAGCATCTTCCGCTACAGAAGCTTCACCGTAGCACCATAAAACGATGGATAGTTCGACTGTACATTCCCTTGTGACGACCATTACCCAATGTGGTAGCAGTCAGTTTACCGGCAAGCTGGATCTAAATTTAGAAGGTCCAATTAGTTCCTTATACTTTCAAGTTGGACGCATTGTCTGGGCTGCTGGCGGTATTCATCCCCATCGGCGATTACGTCGTCACCTGAGCAGTTGCGGTATGAAACTAGATGCTCTGAACTTTGCGATGCGAATTTCTGACCAAGTGTCTGAAGTGGACTATCAGGTGCTGTTGATTTTGATGCGTCGTCAAGTGTTGACTAGGGAGCAGGTCGTCACGGTGATCGATGGCATTGTTCAAGAGGTGCTGTTTGACTTGTTCCAACAGGCGACAGTGCAGGTGATTGATACCAGAATGGGCGAAAATACTACGGTAGAGCCGCTGATCCTTTTGTCAGTTGCCCCCACCATTGAACGGGTCATGCAAACTTGGCGCAATTGGGGCAGTAGTGGCTTAATGGATATTTCCCCGACCCTAGCCCCCCAGCTAAAACGTCCTGATATGTTGGAGGATATGCTCTCACCCAACGCCTACAAAGCGATGGTGTCATTACTAGATGGGAAGCGCACATTACGAGAATTAGCTTTTATTACGAAAAAAGATTTGGCATCATTAACCCAATCCTTTGCGCCTTACCATCTGCGGGACATTTTGAGTTATGTGCGAGTCAATGATGCGGCTCCCATTGCTACTGGTGCTAGTGATCCCAGGGATCAGATTACGGAAATCCAAGAGCAACAAATCCACCACAAACACAACCGACGTAAGCCTCTAGTAGCCTGTGTAGATGACAGTCCCCAAACCGCCAAAGTTTTACAACAAATCATTGAGCGCATGGGACTAGAGTTTATTGCGGTGCAGGATTCTTTACAAGTACTGCCGCGTTTAATTGAAACCAAGCCACAGTTGATTTTTTTAGATTTGGTGATGCCGATCGCCAATGGTTATGAAATCTGTGCCCAACTACGCCGCGTCCCTGCCCTGCGCCAAACTCCGATTGTAATCTTGACTAGTAATGATGGCATCGTGGATCGGGTGCGGGCTAAATTGGCTGGGGCTTCGGATTTTTTGTCGAAATCTTCGGATGTGCTCAAGGTGATCGAAACTGTGCAAAAACATCTCGCCCCAAAACATCTCGCCCCAAAACATAGTGACCAACACTCAGACCGACGGTTAGATCAGTTGGTGGAGCAACAACACACCCCACAATCTGAGAGCCAATCTACAGTTGGTCATGGTTCCCCCAGTCAGCCCGTCAGATCTGGCATTTCTGGTATTGGTTTAACGGAGTCGCCCCAAGCCATTGCTAACAGCTTAACGGCTCAATTAACCCATCCTACTGGCTCTGATAATCAAATTAGGAGTGGTTCTAGTACCCCCAACCCTGGCGCGAAGAAATCGCCTGTTGCCGTAGACATCGACCCCTTGGAAATACCACCGACTATTATTAACCCCTTATAGAAAGATTACTTTATATAGAAAGATTATATAGAAAGACTTTTTGTCAGCACATCTAATTGAAAAAATCATCAAAAATAGTCATAGATAACTCATCAATTAATTGAAGATAATTTAACTAGATATGGGATGATAATTAAATGGTTTACTAGCTGGAGAAAATTTAATACTTAATAATTTGAAGTTAGCATCTCTTGGGAAAATATTTCGGTTACTATTGCTAAGTAACATTGCTGATTAGTATTAGCGATCAACATTGTTGATTAATATTACCGATTAATATTTGTGTTTAGTATTGGTAGTTAATGTTTGTGGTTAATGTTTGTAGTTAGTATTTTGATGGGGATTTGCAGTTAAGATTGATCTTGTGATTTATTGCGTGATTGATCTTGAGATAAATTACTCAGATCAATAATGCAGTTTAGGTGATCTACCGCTCAATTATCCGGAGACAGACTAACTTTGAGTATAAATTTCGTTGAGTGTAAGTCAGGTGTAAGTTGGGTATAAATCCTGAATATAAGTTTTGAGTATGAATCTTGAGTATAAATTTTGAGTGTGAATATCGTCTTAGCTGAGTTTAGTTATTCGGGTTATTTCTATGAATGATGTCAGCGCCTTATCCCTTAACCCGCGATTTACGCCGTTAGTGGAATCATCCACCCAAGATTTACTCGCCCCGCCCCAAGGTGAGAAATTATTACGTTTTATTGCTGGAAATCTAGTCGGGGGACAGGTTTTGCTCTTGCCAGCCTTGGAGGTGATGGAAGTCCTCATTGTCAAAACAAACGCCATTTTGCCAGTACCCCAGTTGCCCGACTATGTGCTAGGGGTATATCAGTGGCGGGGCAAGGCGCTATGGACCGTAGACCTAGGGCAATTATTAGGCTTAAAACCCCTGTCGTGGCAGTCTAGCACCACCGACCGAGGGGTAGGCTATGGTCACGGTGTCGGCAATGGTTCCGGTGGGCATTTTGTTTTAGTGTTGCAGCAAGGTAGCAAGGCTTTGGGCTTAGCGATCTCTCAGGTCGAAGATATTGTTAGCTATGACTTAGCCGCCATGCAAACGCCAGAGCCGCATTTGTTTCCGGCTAATTTTCCCCACAATTTATATACGTTTACTAAGGGCATATTTTTACAGGCAAATCAAGAAAAACACCTGTTGCTAAATTCTGATTATTTGTTACATCCAGAAATTTATGGTCATACGGCAGCTTAACGAGATGAACTGTAATCGTCAGACCATCATCAATAGCCTATAACCAATAGATTTAGCACAATATTCAGCGGGATATTTACTGTAATACCTACCGGAATATTTAGGCTTGACTAATTTAGGCTTAACTTGAATGTTGATTTTTGATTGTGGTTTTTAATTGCGATTTTTGATTGTGGTTTTTAATGATAAATTTTACCCGCGCTTTTACTAGTTTTAGCTAATTGTAACGACCTTAATTTTGCGAGATAATTACAGCTTGGTTATTTAGGAGTTCCTTTCAGGAGATGGTTACTTTAATTTTAGTTGTAGCAATTTTAGTTGCAGCAATCTGAATATCATGTTGCATGAATTGAATTAGTGAAATGAATTGATGAAATGAGTTAGTTAGTTGAACTGGTTAATTGAGTCGGTGATCCATCGGGTGATTGCCCATAGTTGACAATTCATGATGATGATTCACGATGACGACTTATAGATGATTTATAGATAATTTATAAATGTTGAGCATTGCGTTGCCGCTGCGCATCGTTCCCCCACAAAGCCATGAGCCAAAAAGCAATGAGTACCCCATCCAGTCAGTCCCTAGGTAATGTCTCCCCCGTTAATTCTCCAGATCAATTGGATAACAACTTGGATAACGACTTAGATAAAAACTTAGATCACAATTTAGATAAAAATGGGGCGCATCAGATGGCAAATTCCAGTACTAATCTTCCTAATACTAATCTTCCTAATGCCAGTGGCAACCCTAGCAATGGTCACGCCGCCGCCAACCAAGTGGAGTTAGACATGGTATTAGCCGCCGTCGCCATGCTCAAAGATTCTCTAGGTCAGGCTGACATCACGAACACCCAGCCCCATCTTAAAGATCATCTGGCGATAGTAGAGCAATTTGCCCAAGCGCTCCAAGGCAGTCTCAAGGTTAGTATGGCGGGGTCGGTCCAAAAATTATTTCGGTTAGAACGGGAGCGCTTACGCAAAATAGTCCAGCCCATGCAAACCGCCACCACCATTGATCAACTGTTTAAAGCGACGGTGGCAGGATTAGGGGAAACTTTGCGGGTGAGTCGGGTGGTGATCTATCGCTGTGCCCCAGAGGATCAAGGCAAAGTGATGGTAGAAGCTTTGGCTTCGGGATGGACTCCTACGAAAAACGAGGTATTACCACTAAGCTTTTTTGGGTTTGATTGGGGATTTGAGCGGGAATTTGAACGGGGCAATGATGAGACTCAACCCAATGGGGCATCAACCTGGTCCAAGACCAAACATCAAGTACGGGTTTTGCCAGATGCGAATGCCCTTACGAATAACCTTACAAACAGCCTTACGAACGGTCTCAAACAAGGTTCAACCTATGGCGAATATTTAGGATCTAGTGTCAGCAGTGGTGCAGATACCACCGTTAGTAGTGCGATCAAAATTGAGTCCCTAAGTCCTTACCAAAAACAACTCTATGAAAAGTTTCAGGTCCAGGCTTTCATGGCAGTACCAATTTTGTTTGGCACAGCCAATGGCGCAGCGGGTTATACCATTGACCCGTTAACCGAGCAGGATCTCAGTCAAATGGAAATGTGGGGCATTTTGTGTGTGCATCAGTGCGATCGCCCCCGCCAATGGCAAGAAATGGATATTAGTCTGTTGCAACAGGTTTCCCGTGAATTAACCCTGTGTCTACAACCGGCGGAATTTCGCACCCAGTTACGGGTCCGCACTGACCAAGAACGCCTCGTGGCAAGGGTAGTGAATAAGCTATATCAGTCGGGCAATATCCAAAATTTATTCGATACAGTGGTCAGGGAAATTCGCCGCAGTTTAGGGGCGGATCGGGTGACGATTTTTCAGTTTCATCCCGATAGCAATTATCAACAGGGACAGTTTGTGGCAGAAGAGGTGGTAGGGGGCTATATATCCACGATGACCGCACCGATCTACGATGCCCAATGGTTAGGGAAAAGATTAAGTGCTTATCAGGAGGGGCAATGCAGCGCCATCAGTGACATTACTGCTCGAAGTCCTTTGGGGACATTTCCCGACAGCCCTGATGCCATTGATGTATTGAGTGCCTATGAGGTCAGAGCTAACTTAGTTGTGCCTCTGCTAGAAGATCGGGTGTTATGGGGGGTGCTGTGTGTCCAACAGTGCAGCGGTCCACGGCAATGGAAAGACATGGAAATCGATTTGGTGCGACAAATTGCGGCACAGTTTACTGTTGCCCTCCAGCAAGCAGTGGTGACGGAGCAAGTGCAACAAAATTCCACCGCCTTAGCCAAGCAAATCGACCGCCAAAATATGTTGATCCAGTTGATGCCCCAGATTGGGTTTAGCTTATCGGAACGGATTCGCCAAGCTGCCACCGTAGAATTTACGCTCAAAAATACCATCAGGGATTTACGGAATTTTTACGATGCCGATCGGGTGGTGGTGTATCGGTTTAATGATGACTGGACGGGGCAAATTGTCGCGGAGTCCGTTGGGGCTGGCTGGTTGTCATTGCTAGAACTGCAAGAAGGTGATCCCACAATGGAAGGGGGTTTACTTGATAGCGATCGCTGTAGTGTGAAACGTTATGGTTCACCAGTGAAGTCAGACAGTGACACTTATCTCAAAGAAACTAAGGGCGGTCGGTATAACCAAGGGGCAATGTATACCAGCGTTGATGATGTGGCGGCGATGAATTTCTCGGAATGCTATCGGGAAAGTTTGGCAAAATTCCAAGCTAAAGCCTATCTGAATGTACCAATTTTTAACGGTAATCATTTGTGGGGCTTGCTGGTGGTACACCATTGTCAACAAACCCACCAATGGGAGCAAGTGGAAATTGATTTACTGGTACAAGTGGGGCGACAGTTGGGCTTATCAATCCAGCAGGCAGAATACCTAGATCAAGTACAGCGACAATCCCAGAAACTGACTGAGTTAGCCGAAGCCGAAAAAGCCGCTAAGGAAACAGTCCAAAATCATGCCATTGCGGTTTTAAATGCGGTGCGTCCGGCTTTGGCTGGGGATTTAACTGTACGCGCTCCGATCACTGAGGATGAAATTGGGATTATTGCCGGACTGTATAACAACACATTGCAAAGCCTGCAACAGCTTGTATCTCAGGTTCAGGCAACGGTTGCCGAAGTTACGACAACAACCAATACTAGCGCCCACCGTGGCACGGACTTAGCCCAACGCGCTACCCAACAACTTCAAGCGATTCAAGATACTTTAAGCCAAGTCCAAACTATGGCAGCGGCGATCAGCGAGTCTAGCACCCAGACCCAAGCCGTTGAGACCGCCATTGCCCAGGCAGAAACCACCCTACAACAGGGGGACACTGCCATGAATTTGACCGTAGGTAATATTGCTAGTATTCGGGATACTGTGGCAGATACCGCCCGCCGCGTTAAAACCCTCGCCGAATCTTCACAAAAAATTTCGCGGGTGGTGCAGTTGATTAGTAACTTTGCCTCACAAACTAATTTACTCTCCCTGAATGCCTCCCTTGAAGCCACCAGAGCCGGAGAATATGGTCGTGGATTTGCGGTGGTGGCGGATGAGGTGCGGTCTCTAGCCCGTCAGTCAGCGGCGGCAACGGTAGAAATCGAGAAACTAGTGCTAGAAATTCAGTCAGAAACTTCAGCGGTGGCAACGGCAATGGATCGCGGCATTGAGCGGGTCGTGGAAGGAACAACCCTAGTGAAACAAACTCGTCAACATTTGGTTGCTATTAGTCATGCCACTGGGGAGATTCGTGATCTCTTACGGAATTTGATCCAAGCGGCACAAGGACAACAGGCACAGGCTCAAGCGGTCACGGCAACTATGCACACTGTCGCTGACATTGCCGAAAGTAATTCCCATGAGGCGGTGGCAATGGCAGATTCATTCAAAGAACTATTAACTTTGGCGCAAAATTTACAAGCTAATGTTGCTTGCTTTAAGGTTGATAATTAGAGAATGACAGTTCAGGGCTAGGTCAGTGTTTGCAAGTATTCCCTTCAGTTATTAGAAAAATCGTCATTAAACCCTGCGAGAAGAAAAAGAGAGATTGATCCCATGCTAAACGATCCAGAACTGCGGCAAGAAGCTTACCAATACTTTCTCGAAGAAGCCCCTGATTTACTTCAGACTGTAGAAAGAAATATTTTAGCGCTACAAACGAAGGGACAATCTTTTGCGAAGCGTCGGGAATATGCCTATGAGATCATGCGGGCTACCCACACCCTAAAAGGTAATGCCGCAACTTTCGATCTAAAAATCATCAAAACCATTGCCCATACTTTTGAAGATTTAATCAAGGGTTTATATAACTCTGAGGTGGCAATCACCGAAACTTTGAAACAGTTGCTAATGCAAGCCTATGGTTGTTTACGTCTTGCCTATGAGCAGGAAACCACAGATGGCAAGGTAAACGAACAGAATTTAATGGAACATACGGCGCTGGTGTTTTCCGAATTACAAGAGATTTTAGGCAGTGACTTCAGTGATATATCAATTCCTAATTCTGTGGAAATGGGTTTTGATTATGTGGAATCGGTTTTTAATACCGGTGTCACCAAACGAATTAAGGATCTAGAACTATTCCTGCGGCGAAAGGCGGGCGAACCAGCTAATCCAGAAATTCTGATGATGCTCCATAGTCATTTGGAAGTTCTATCTAGTTTGGGTTTGTCCCTTGATTTAGCGGGGTTTAGTGAAATTGCTAATTTAGGAGATCAAGCTCTAGCTGCTGCTCCAAAACATTGGGAAGCCATTATGAGTGTGGTTTTGGCAGATTTTGAGCATGGTGAGGCAATGATTCGTCAGGGCGATCGGCAGCGAGGGGGAGAGCCTTCAGAAATATTACTGGCTTGGGCGAAACAAGGACATGAAGTTTCAAAGTCAGCAGGGAAAGGATCCCAGCGCCAACCATCACCGACGAAATTTCCCCCTAAGGCGGCAGTGACTCCATTGGTGACGGAACCATCGGCTGAACTAGAGCAATTACTCGACACCTTAGAGAATGTCGTGACCCATGTGATGCCGCACCAAACGGGTCATGATCATATTGCTGCCACTGACTCCATCGATTCGCTTTTAGATGCTTCTCCGTTCTTTGCGCATCAAACTATTTCCCAGAGTAATGCTTCCCAGAATGCTCCAGTCCGTCCGTCAGCCAGTTCGCCAATCAGTTCACCAGTCAGTTCGTCAGTCAGTTCGCCAGGAAAAGAGAACTCAATTCCAGTTAACTCAATTCCAGTTAAAAATTCGCCACCACAGCAGAAACTACGCGAAAAATCGTCACAGAAATCACCACAGAAATCTGAACCTAAGACGGCTAGAACTACTCAAAAAATCTCTAAAACTGAAGCTTTACCAATTATTCCCGTGCCCGTTGCCCAAGCAGTGGAACAAGCTCTGCAAAAATTAGAGACTTATACTAGTTCCCATAATCCTAACCCTAAAAGAAAACTCTCTGAAACAGATTTACTACAAACACAGTTTCCTCAAGCATCTCCTCAGGCATCTTCAGTTATATTACCTCAACCTTCTATTACTGAGTTAAACCATAATCTCAGTCAGAATTTTGTTGATCCTTCCATTGATCTGGAACATTTGTTTGACGATTTAGACAGCGCCCAAGTGACAAATCTCGACCGTTATGTAGTTGCACCAGAAATTGATTTACCCAATGCTGTTGATGATTTAGGGTTCGATCTCAACCAATCTTCCATAGTCCCAGAGGAAGATCATGGGGATATTCTCCCGATTGATATTACGCCAATTGCCACCGATGTAACTCAAGTTCCTGATGTAGATACCATTGATTTATTAGCAACTTTTAGTACTAATTTAGAAGATCTTCTCAGTAATTTTAATATTACGGAAGACAAACCAACGATTGATTGGCTTTCGGGAGTTTTTGAACCGTCCCCAGATGGCAGCACAGATGCTAAGGTTAATGATGTCGAAGTAGTTCATTCAACAGTCCAGAGCTTATCTGAAGATATTACATCGGGCATTACAGAACAAATTACGGAACAAATTAAAGCAGAAGTAATTCAACAAGTGACCCAGCAAGTTACGCAACAGGTAACCCAAGAAGTCATTGATCAAATTCGTTCTGGAAACAGTCCGGATGGAGATCATAGCTTGCTCAATAGTCTAGATTTGCATTCGCAACCACTACTGGGGGAAATGGTACCAAATCACGGCAGTAACCATATAATAGCCACTAGTCCTAGTCATCAGCCCAAAGGGAACTTGCCGGCGGTACGGGTTGGTTTAGAAGTATTAGAAAGATTACAACACAATATTAGTGAGATTTGGGTTAATCAACATCAGGAAACTAATAATCTGGGAGAATTACAACAAAGTATTTGGGAATTGACTAATACCCACCAGCGGCTACGGGAGACCCTGAAGGAATTGGCACGGATTGGCGAAAAAAGTCTTTCCACTAATCATGGGGAATTACTGTTGGGAAGTACGGCATCAGGGGGATTACATCAAGGTTTTGATGCGATGGAACTGGATCGTTATGGGGATTTCCATATGTTGTTACATCAAGCATTGGAAGATATGGCGAAGTTGGATCATTCCACTGCGATGTTAGATCAAGTGACCCAAGAGAGTCAGGTGCGTTTGGAACAACAACAACGAATGCTTGACAATATCCGTGATGACTTGGTTTCCGCACGGATGCAGTCTTTGGGAGATGTTCTGCAACGGTGTTATTACGTGGTGGATCAACTCTGTCAGCGGTATCAAAAATCAGTTCAGTTAAATATTTATGGTAGTAATATTCTCGTTGATAAGGCTGTGGCAGAGAAGTTATACGATCCATTATTGCATCTTTTACGGAACGCTTTTGATCATGGCATTGAGTCCCCTATTGTCAGAAATACGGCGGGGAAACAGGTTACTGGCACGATAAATATTATCGCTCAACAGCGCGGCGGTCAAATCACGATCGAAGTTTGTGACGATGGACAGGGAATTAATTACGAAGCAGTGCGCCAAAAAGCGATTAGTTTAGGATTGGCGACTCCAGACAGTCTGGATCAGCTTAATATTGACGAGTTGACTGATTTATTATTTGAACCTGGGTTTTCCACTGCTAAGGAAGTTTCTGATTTGTCAGGACGAGGTATTGGTTTGGATGTGGTGCGAGTCCAATTACAGAACATTAATGGCAGTATTAGCGTTAAGTCTTTGCCTCAACAGGGAACTAGTTTTACTTTGCGTTTGCCAGTCAGTTTAACCGTAGCGCGACTGATGCTAGTCAAGTCAGGACAGTTTGTTTATGCGCTGTTGGCTGATGCTATTGACCGTGTAATCATTCCTAAATCAAATCAAATTCATTGGGAAGGTAACCAAAAAACTATCCAAATTAATAGCCATGATCCACAGTCACAGATTTCTTTAATTAGTTTAGAGTCAGTGCTGGAATATCGTTCGGTGATTGCGAACTACCATAATAAGTCACCAAATAAGAACTATGGCAGATCTCAAAATCTGTTGTCACCATTATTAGAACCGCGCCAACTGATGGGGTCAGGTGGGATGTTAGATGACTTGAGTATTGGCAGAATGGCGATTCCTGTCGAACCACCATCATCAGAGCTTCCATTTAATCCGTCGCCGGTGATTTTAGTGCGTTATCAAACTGAGTTGGTGGGGTTAGAGGTAGACCAAGTGCTCGGTGATGTGGAAACCCTAATCCGACCTTTAGGAAACGAGTTTACCAGCCCTGGTTATATCTATGGTTGTTGTATTTTAGGGAATGGTCAATCTTATTTAGTGATTGATGCCATGACTCTAGTGGGAGAAAGTTATGATCAAGATGGTTCCCAAGGCTGGATGGCTGACGCTGGTGCAACGACCCATTCCCAAAGAGCATATTTACAGCAACCAGAGGTTTTACCCACACCTTCTCCAGTCCCTGCTTTGCGTGCGGCAGAAGTTCCAGAAGACCACCCAGAAGACCACACGGGAAATATTCCTCCCAGCCAAATTAAATCGCCGCGTATTTTGGTGGTTGATGATTCAGTGAGTCAGCGCAAAGTATTAAAATCTCTATTGGAGCGTCATGGATTCGCAGTGGCTTTGGCGAAGGATGGTAAAGATGCAGTGCAACAGTTGAATCAATATGCGGATCAAGGAGATTTAGCTTTAGTAATTTGTGACATTGAAATGCCGCGCATGAATGGGTTTGAGTTCCTTAGTTATTGTCGTCAAAGTAGTGTGTGGCGTTCTTTACCGATGGTAATGTTGACTTCCCGTACAGCGAATAAACATCGGAATGTGGCGATGGAACTGGGCGCTCAGGAATATATGACTAAGCCATTTAATGAGAAGATATTAATGAATGTGGTGCAGCGGTTATCGGTTAAGGATGATAGCTGTTTGAAATAGCTTTTCTTTTAAAAGTTTTTAGAAGCTTTGAGTAGCTTTTAGAGATGGCTTTGACTACCCTCAGACTTCGATATGGATTGACTGAGGGTAATCGAATTATTTCCGCAACATGCCCCAAACGAATCCTGTGCCCCAACCCTGAACCCGTGCCATTTTAATCCATAATAGAGTCATGTGTTCCAAATGGAGGCTCATGGCGAGGTTGCCAGTGTCGATTGGTTCCCAACCTAAATCTTGGCAGAGGGTGGCAAGGGTTTGTTTGGCGGTGCTGTCGTTTCCGGCAATTAACATCGCGGGTTTGAGGTTCCCATAACCAGGGTAATTATTGTTCTCGAAGTTCTCACAGCCATAAATGGTGAAGGCTTTGACCACTTTCGCATTAGGGACAAAACTCTGGACTAATTCTGCTCCTGAACGTTCGCTTTTTAGCCCATGAGAGAGATTCGGACCTACAGGATTAGTGCAATCTACTAAGATTTTGCCATCTAGGGCGGTGCTGACTTCCCTTAGGGCGGCTTCGTTGGCAGCGAAGGGTGTGGCGAGAAATACTATATCTGCTTCTTCAACGGCGGCAATGGGAGCCTTAACCACAAAATGAGAATTGCGACTGAGGGCATTTTGGACGGATTGAGAATCGGGATTGCGGGCGGCGATGGTGACTTCATGACCCAGTTTTTGCAGGTGATCTGCTAATGGTCCGCCAACATTGCCAACGCCAATAAATGTGATTTTCATGGTTGTATCTGATAGTTGAATCAATAGGTAATTTGATGGTTGATTTAATAATTAAAGGGAAGTTTATATTTTGTGGTTATCTTACTAAATTTTTATCAATATCTTATTAATATTTATTGCTATTTTGCTAAAATTCCCATCTGGACAGAAATCACTATCTAAAATCAAGGTAAATCCAGGCACATTTCGGACTAAATCAAGGACTCCATTCATGGCTGAGCGTGTAGAAAATCTGACGGATTTTGTGGCTTTTGTGAAGGCAAATATCACGGGGCGGGAGAAGAGTGAAGCGCAAATTTTTTTAGATCGCTTTTTTCAGGCGTTTGGACGGGCGGGGGCACTGGAAGCGGGGGCAAGGTATGAGAAGGTGATTAAAAGTGGCAGCAAGTCCGGTAAGACTGGTTTTGCGGATTTGGTTTGGGAAGGACGGATTTTAATTGAGATGAAGAGTCGGGGGGTAAATTTACGGGATCGTGAGATTTGGGAACAGGGAGGGCGTTATTATTTGCGCTTAAGGAAGGATCAGCGTCCGCGCTATGTGATGTTTTGCAATTTTGATGAGTTCCATATTTACGATTTTGATAATCAGTCCGATGAACCGGTTGATATTATTCATTTAGATGAATTGCCCCAGCGTGATTCCTCTTTTGGTTTCATGCGTGGCAGTAAGGTTACGCCTTTGTTTCGGAATAATCAAACGGAAATTACAGAGAAGGCGGCGCGACGATTGGGGGATTTATATCATGCTTTGATTGAGCGCGGACGGAATCATAAATGGCGTGATTATTCGGAATCACAGGCGCAGCGGTTTGTGTTGCAGTGTGTTTTGGCGATGTTTGCGGAAGATTTGGGGCTGTTGCCAGATAATCTATTTACGCGCTGTGTGAAGGATTGCATTGAAGATAAAAAACTCAGTTCTTTTGATATTTTGGGTGGTTTGTTTAAAGCGATGAATGAACCAGGAATTACACCCGCAGGGCGTTATAAAGGTGTGGAATATTTTAATGGTGGTTTATTTAAGGAAATTCATGGGATTGAATTGGAATCAGGGGAATTGACAATCCTAGAAACTGCGGCGGGGGCGGATTGGTCAAGGGTACGCCCTTCGATTTTTGGGAATATTTTTGAGGGGGCGTTTCAGTCGGATGAGGGTAAGAAAAAGCGTCATGCTCATGGGATTCATTTCACTTCTGAGGGGGATATTAAGCGGATTGTGTTGCCGACGATTGCGGACTATTGGCGGCATCGGATTAATGGGGCGGCTTCTTTGAAGGAGTTACAGGCTTTACATCAGGAATTAAGTGAATATAAGATTCTTGATCCTGCCTGTGGTTCGGGGAATTTCTTGTATGTGGCGTATCAGGAATTGAAGTCGGTGGAGTTCGATTTGTTGCAACGGTTGCAGGGACTTGATCCGAGCCGAGGTTATATGTCTTTGGTGACTCCACAACAGTTCTTTGGGATGGATATTAATTCGTTTGCGGTGGAGTTGGCGAAGGTGACGCTGATGATCGGGCGCAGTATGGCGATCAGAAAGTTAAATCTGCCGGAGCCTTCTTTGCCTTTGGATACTTTGGATCAGAATATTATTTGTGCTGATGCGTTGTTTACGGATTGGGTTAAGGCTGATGCGATTATTGGGAATCCGCCGTTTTTGGGTGGATATAGATTGAGAACAGAACTTGGAGATGATTATGTAGAAAAGGTTTTCGCTAAATTTTCTAACGTAAAAGATCAGGTCGATTATAG
>JBIKNH010000280.1:0-4116 GCA_044358815.1 Pseudanabaenaceae cyanobacterium
CTGCTTTGCTTCCTCCTCCTCTGACATACTCCACTACTCTTTCTCTTAAGTCCATACTCTATGTCATTTCTCTCTCCTACATTAACCTCTACTTCTTATTTGATTCTACTATATTCATATTCGTAAAAGTCCTCGCCATCAAGGACGGTTAGGGCTGTTAGTTCTGAATCGTTGGTGTAGTCATCAACGGCAAGTAAGGCGGTAATTTTTAACTGTTGGTTGATTTGAGTACGGGTGGGTTTGGTTTGAGTTAGCAGTCTTTGTAAAAGTATTTCTGCGATTTGGAAGCAGTCTTCTTGAGATAGTTTGGGAATGGTTTGGAGGATTTCTGTAGTTGTAATCATGGTGTTTTTCTCCTATTGTATTAAGGTTTGAAAGCGTGGATCGTGGCGGATGTTGTCAAAATCTGAGTCGGCATTTGCCATTTGGCGATACTTTTCGGGATTGAGTTGGATTGCTTTTTGGAAGTTCTAATGCATAGGGCATCAGGTTCGTCTTCTAAACCTTGTTCGTAGGATATAATCGCGTTCTCGAAATTCTCTTAGCATAGTTAGTCGCCAAAAAAATTTGTCTTTGTCATAAGCTGTAAGTTCTCCTGCTGAAGTTCCAAAAATGAGTTGAAGATGGTTTAGATAATAGTTATCGTTAGTTTTTATATCTTTGAATTGATTGTAAGCTTTAGAAGCTTCTTCGTATCTTCCCGATATACCTAGTGTAATAACTCGGTTGTACCATGTTTCTTGATCGTCAGGCTTGATAGCAAGGGCCTTATCGTAGAATTCGATTGCTTCTTCGTATCTTCCTAAATTTCTTAGTGAAACACCTTGTTTGAGTAATATTTTGTAATCATCGGGTTTAATTTCAAGCGCTTTATTATAGGATTCAATCGCTTCTTCATATCTTCCCAAATTGAATAGTGCACGTCCTCGATTGTTCCATAATTGATGATTATCAGTTTTGATGTCAAGAGCTTTGTCATAAAATATAATTGCTTCTTCATATCTTCTTAAGTTAAATAGAGCATTCCCTCTGCTATACAATACTTTGTGGTCTTTAGGATTGATGGTAAGGGCGCGGTCATAGGAGATAATTGCTTTCTCATTTTTTCCTAAATTTGCTAAAGCAATACCTCGATTCTGCCACGCCTCATTATAGTCAGAGTTTATTGCTAAAGCACGATCATAAGCTCTGATAGCTTCCTCATATCTTCCTAAGTTAACTAGTGCATTACCTCGGCTATTACAAGCTTCGTAATAATCTGATTTGATAGAAAGAGCGTAGTCATAAGAGTTGATAGCCTCTTCGTATTCGTTTGCGGCAGCATGAATTAATCCTTTTTCATGCCATAGACTCGATCTTTCTTTGGAATCAAGATTTTCTTCAAGATAAGATTTGATTCTTGCTAATTTAGCAATTCGTTGTTCGGGAAATTGTTCGCAATATTCCTGATAGCTTCCATCAAGATAAGCTAAATGGTAAGATTCACGGCTTACTAATTCTCTTTCAGTGGGAAATTCATAGACATTCGATCGCCAATCAAAAAAATCAGGAGCGCGGCGGATGAAATAGTTTAGGGCAAATTCGGGTAACAGGAATACAAAGCAGAGTTTAAAGTTATCCCGAAACCGCTCGCGGCTGAGATTCAAATGTCCGAGAATGCGCGGGATTGATTCCCAATTTCCACCATAACCAGTCCCCTTACTGCGTGCCAAAATCCCTAACTGTTCGCGATCTTCATATTGAAATAATGACTCTTCCAAACCACGAATAAATAGAACATCAAAACTTTGTTCTTTGCTGAGATTTTCGACTAAATGATAGAGATTTTCTGTATTCGCATCTAAATTAAGTACCTCAATTTGTTTTTGTGGTAAATCTGTTTTAATGCGTTCCACAATCTCCTCACCCTTCACAGGCGTACAACGCACAAACAACAAACTAAAACCCACCCCACGTTGAATCGCTCGCCGCAGGGCTTTGTAGGATGTCTCAGCATCGGGATGAATATCTGGTTCGATCGCCACATCTGGAGAATTCATATACTTGTTTTATGCTTTTATACTGGTAAATTCTTTAGTGCACTTTGAAACTGTTGAATTCCGCGAATTAAAGGATGCACATCGTACCAAATCTTGAGATCTGCCTCGCCCTCATCATTGGTTCCTAAATCGGCATATTGCAAAATACAACGACTAAACAACAACTTACGATAAATGGCAGGATCGCCACTCAAACTCTTGTCCCGTGCTACTTGAGCTAATACTTGCCATTCCTTCTCCTCCTCAACAGAGCGGCGATAGGTATCCCGCGTTCCCGTAATCGCCAAATCTACTGCCTGTTTTGTAAGTGGTAATTCGTCAATGTAATCAAAGGCAGTTCGCACCAACCGCAACAGGTCGCGCACATGACCACCACTCATCTCGCACAACCGCAACAACACCGCCTCATTCTCAAACACATCAGGAAAAAGCTTCGCATCAGGGGCATGACGATGTACTCGCTTCGCCAGCAAAGCCTGTAACTCCTGCCGACCCTCTGCATAGGGCTGACCATCAGGGGTATTGATCGCCGTAATTGGCAATACCGAAGGTTCTCGATCATAGAGATTTGCCAGATCATTAGCACGGGAATAGGCAATGGAAATCGGAATTGTATAAATTACATGACAGCCTAAACCCCGCAACTGTTCAGCGCGATCAATAAATATCTCCTCGTGATTGGTGCGTTCATCTGCCCGCCGAATCGGTACGACCCGATCCAAATTATCCACAATCACCACTAACTGCTCTTTGCCATCGGGTAACTTCTTCTTCGCATCAGCAATAAATTTCTGCAAGGTTTCCAACAAAGTCACCGTATGGGCATTCAACTTCTCACGGATCTTTTGCCTTTCGCTAGGAATTGCCCGAATGCTAGTCGATAGCTTGGCAAACAGTTCCGATACACTGCCGCTTGCTTTTGCCCCAACTTCCACTTTTAAATCATCAAACTTAATTTCTGTGAGTGCTAAATCCACCAAGTCTTTCCAACGAGCCTCTAACCAAGGCAAAAACAAACGCCGATCAGCATCCTTGAGATTTTCTAAAAGATGCCGCGTACAAGCAATCAAAATATCCGTATATTGAGCATCTTCAGGATCGATATCTCCCTCATCCGCCGCAAAATAGACCACATGACATTTGCGTTCTTCTAAATATTTCTTTAATCGTAATAACTCTGTTGATTTCCCCGTGCCACGATGTCCTGCATATAGCTGTGCCAGAGGCTTATTCTGACTTCGTTCAATTTTGCGCCCCAAGTCAATCTCAATTTTGGCATTGCCCCGCGCCTTCTGAAAGTCCACATAGAGATCTTGATCCTTATAGGCATCTAGGGGCTGGAAAGGATCAAACGAATTATAAATCTGAGTCAGCAGATCCTGAGACATAAGATTAGAGCATGGGATATTTGGGGAACATTATAGATCAATCCTCTGATGCCATAGGGAATTTGATTAAGTTTGTTTATAAACCATGCCTGAATAACCCCTTAGCCTTAGCAAATTCTGCTGACATTCTTGAAAAATAGCTTGCAGTAACCCTAACACCCGATCTAGATCCCCCGTAGCATGGGGCATAGTTTCATATACCGCACCAGCGATCACTAACTTATAAGCCTTCCATGTATCGCCATTCGTAACTATCCCAAATACATCGATTCGTTTACCGATTTGAGTGTTACGCTATTGACAGGCTTGCATTTCCACTAAACATTGGGCTAATCCCTGTTCAAAATCATCTTTTTTTGCTTCCACAATACAGAGAAATGGTGCTTCTAAATATGCTTTGCGTTCAGCAATGAGATAATCGGCTGCACCAGTAGCAACATCTGAAGATAGAGCCGCCCCTTTCCAGATTTTGAGATGTTCAAAGGTAATAATTGCCTCTTCACAAATTGCATCGATAACTAGCTTTTTTGATTCTTCATAATTTTGGAGATCGAAGCATTGCTCTAGGGAGTGTCATCAAATGAGCCAAATGATAGAAGCGACCATGTGAATAGCACTAAGAAAAGTTTCAGCCAGTTTGTCATATCGAGTGGCAATCGCGCGATATTGTTTGAGCTTGGCAAAGAAAT
>JBIKNH010000114.1:0-14108 GCA_044358815.1 Pseudanabaenaceae cyanobacterium
CCTAGGATCACGCACCATTTGGCTACTTTAGTTACTGGCTAACCGCAATTTGCTACAAAGACGACAAAACCTAGGGCACAAACCTAAGCTATAAGTATTACCACTGGACCTGATCGCCATCATAGCGCTAGATCATCCGTCATTTGCCATCTCAACTGTTATACCAACCATGCAGCAGCCCCCATCGGAAAACCAAGCTGAAACCCAATCTGACAGCACCCAAACCCCTAACCAACCCTGGAGCCAACGGTTTGAAACTGCCCTTCATCCAGCCATTGTAGTTTTTAATGCCAGTATTGGTTTTGACATTAACCTGATTGAGTATGACCTCACCGGGTCCCAAGCCCATGCGCGGATGTTAGCCAAAGTGGGGATCATCAGTGCCGCAGAAGGTGAGCAGATCGTTCAAGGTTTGGAGCAAATTCGCCAAGAATATCGGGATGGTAAATTTAATCCCACCATTGATGAAGAAGATGTACACTTTGCCGTAGAACGACGGCTCACGGCTTTAATTGGGGATACTGGTAAAAAACTACACACTGCCCGCTCCCGTAATGACCAAGTGGGAACCGATGTGCGGCTCTATCTGCGGGATCAAGTGCGGAAAATCCAAGGGGATCTCAAAACATGGCAACGGGCATTAGTCGCCAAAGCCGAAGCTAATTTAGAAACGGTGATTCCAGGCTATACCCACCTGCAACGGGCGCAGCCGGTTAGTTTGGCGCATCATTTGCTGGCTTATTTTGAAATGGCACAGCGGGACTGGCAACGCCTCGACGAAATCTATCACCGGATTAACGTTTCGCCTTTGGGTTCTGGGGCACTGGCAGGGACACCCCACCCCATTGATCGCCATTACAGCGCGGCTTTGTTGGACTTCGGTGCAGTGGGACGTAATAGCCTTGATGGTGTCTCCGATCGAGATTTTGCCGTAGAGTTCCTGTGTGCCGCTAGTTTGATCATGGTGCATCTGAGCCGCTTGTCGGAAGAAGTGATCCTCTGGTCATCGGAAGAATTTCGGTTTGTCAAACTGAGTGATCGGGTCAGCACTGGATCTAGCATCATGCCCCAAAAGAAAAATCCCGATGTGCCGGAACTGGTGCGCGGCAAAACCGGACGGGTTTTTGGGCATTTGCAAGGCATGTTAACCCTGCTGAAAGGTTTGCCCCTTGCCTATAACAAAGATATGCAGGAAGACAAAGAAGCCCTGTTTGATGGGGTGAATACCGTGCGGGCTTGTCTCGAAGCCATGACGATTCTGCTCACTGAAGGGATTACATTCCAACCCCAACGCCTTGCCGAAGCCGTTAGTGAAGATTTCTCCAATGCCACTGATGTAGCGGACTATCTCGCTGCCAAAAACGTACCCTTCCGTGAAGCCTATAACCTCGTGGGTAAATTGGTCAAAACCTGCTTAAGCGAAGGGATTTTGTTAAAAGACCTCACCCTAGACCAGTGGCGCGAATTTCATCCTCTATTTGATGAGGATATTTTTGCTGCCATCGCCCCAGCCCAAGTGGTAGCAGTGCGGCAAAGCTATGGTGGCACTGGATTTAAGCAGGTTGCCCAGCAGTTAGCCGAAGCCAAAGCATTATGCAGTTAGACTGCGCCTCAGACCGAAAATAAGCTAAAAGCAAGCTCTTCGGTTTCTCCCAACCACTTATTTTTGAATGGACTTACCCCATTTCCCGCCATGTCTTTAGAGATTTGGTTGGTGATGGGGTATTTTTTGTAGCGATTTTACTTGTTGACGTAACGCATCAATGGTAGTAGGCTAATTACAAATAGCGGTATGTACGTGGTAATACCGTAGATTAAAGGTTGATGAGTTGACCCACAGCTTACCCAACTAGATGTCCCACTCAGGTAGTCTTACAAGCTTAGTCTAGACAGCACAGCCCACGACCGCCCATAAGTAAAAACAGCCCACAAGTAAAAAGATGATTGCAAAGATGGTTTCAAGGATTTGGTTTGCTTTACAAGCATTACTTAAAAACGCTGGATTTAGGTCCTTGCGCAAATATGTCGCCCTGTTTTTAGTGGGTGTAACTGCCACAGTGATGTTAGGAGCTTGCGCCGCTGGTAACTCTGGTACTTCTGGCACTAGTCCGGCTGCTCCCGGAAGTCCGGCTACTGCCAGTAAACCAGATGTGCAACTAACCTTAGTTTCTTTTGCAGTGACTAAATCCGCCCATGAAGCGGTAATTCCTAAATTCGTCGCTAAATGGAAACAAGAAAAAAATCAGAATGTCACATTCAAACAGAGTTATGGTGGTTCCGGTTCCCAAACTCGCGCTGTAATCGATGGCTTAGAAGCGGATATCGTCCATTTAGCCCTAGGTTCCGATATCCAGAAGATTGAGAAAGCCGGTTTAATTGAACCTGGCTGGGAAAAGGAATATCCTAGCAATGCTGTGGTCACTAAGTCTGTGGCGGCTTTGGTTACCAGAGATGGCAACCCCAAGGGAATCAAAGGCTGGTCCGACTTAGCGAAAGATGGAGTTAGCTGGATCACCGCTGATCCTAAGACATCTGGCGTTGCCCGTTGGAATTTCCTTGCTGTATGGAATGCGGCAATTAAGAGCGGTAGTGATGAAGCTAAAGCGACGGAATTCGTGGGTAAAGCCTATCGTAACGTCCCAGTTTTAACTAAGGATGCTCGGGAAGCAACGGATGTTTTTATTAAACAAGGACAAGGAGATGCTTTAATCAACTACGAAAATGAAGTGATTTTAGCGGAACAGAAAGGAGAGAAGGTCAACTACATTATTCCTGATGTGAATATTTCTATTGACAATCCCATTGCGGCAGTGGACAAAAACACCGCAAAACATGGCAACAAGGAAGTTGCTGAAGCTTTTATCAAGTTCCTTTACAGCGCTGAAGCACAACAGGAATTTGCTAAGGTCGGCTTCCGTCCAGTGAATCCTGAAGTGGCGAAACAAAAGGAATTTGCAGAGAAATTCCCTGAAGTCAAGAATCTAGCCACGATTGATGACTTTGGCGGTTGGTCTAAAGCACAGGCAAAATTCTTTGCTGATGGTGCGATCTTCGATCAGATTCAAACTAATAAAAGGTAACTAGGAAACTCCAGTTAGCCCTAATCTTAGACTGATCAAGTTAGGGCTAACAAAGTGTTATTGGAGTGTTCTTGAGGTTTTTACCTAATGGGTTTGGTCTAATAGTTTTGTGATTTCGTCAATAACTGTTCTTAGCAAATATTGTAATTTAGTTGTAATTTAAAGAAAGAACTGGCGAAATGTACAAGTTGAACAGCAATTCGGTAATAATGGCTTAAACTATGATCAGACCTAAACCTTGCTCCTGAGCGTTTAGTTTTGGTAGTCAAACACCACTCAGTCCTAATCCGCCAGCGTTCTCTTGAGCTATTTAAATCTAAAATCCAGCCAAAGAGTTGAATTAAGGAGCCTGCTTAAACCGTGACCGTATGGAGAAGTAACCATGCACCAAAATCCTAAAGCCATGCCCACATTCAATTATTTTGCCTACGGTTCTTGTATGTGCCCTCAGGATTTAGCCCGTTCTTTAGGCGAACCGATGGAAAACTACATTATCGGCACGGCAAGTCTGGTGGGTTATAGATTAGGTTTTTATTACTACTCTCCGTTACGGTGTTGCGGTGCTTTAGATTTAGTAGAAGTGAACCATCAACACAGTGGAGGTTCTATCCAGAATGTGGTTCACGGTGTGCTCTATTGTTTGCCTCAACGGTTTAGCGAAGCTTTAGATCACCGCGAAGATGTTCCTAATCAGGGTTATCGTCATCACTATATTTCCGTAAATTGTCGGGGTTATGTCTGGGAAAATGTGCGTACCTATGTTGTGGCAAATAAGCAACCCCAAGAGATTCCTCCTAATGACTGGTATGCTGGGGTGGTTTTGCGAGGAGCGAAAAATTCCGGATTGCCTTCAGAATATCTTTATCAATTACAATCGCACATTCGGAATCTAACGGAATCGAATCCTATAAGGCATCATTCTGGAAATCATTCCCCCCTGCATAGAAAACAGAATCAGTTTAATCGTCATTCTCATTTAGTTTAAATAGTTTTAGTTCGGATAATTTAGTTTAAGTACTGGTTAGCCTCAATAAGGTAATTCTGAGTAGGGTGATTATTTAGGCTGACTAGAATAACTATCAACTGATGAATTGAGACGTTAACCAAGGAAATTATCTAGTTATTTTATCTAGTTATTTTATCTAGTTATTTCATCGGTTTCCTTGACGGAATTTTTTGCTCAGAGAAGAGCTAGATTTTGCTTGACCAAAAATTGGTTCAAACAGAAAATAATGATCCGGAGATCATCTATCTTATTTTCTAATTCTTATTCTCATTCTTTTAATTCATCCCTTTAATTGGCACTTTATAGGAAGTGTTTGACAGTTTTCAGCAATGAATATTTCTTTTGACAATTTCAGTAAACAGCCGACGCATTTCTTTCCTTTACGTTCTTTTTTGAGTTCATCCCAAGATACCCTATGGCAAATTGAACAGGGAATAGTCCGTTCCCTAACTCTCCATGAAGATGGAACAACCGTTGCCCTGGGTTTGTGGGGACCTGGAGATATTATTGGACAACCATTATCGCGATTAATTCCTTACCAAATGGAATGCTTAAGCATTGTCAGAGCCAAAATATTACGCTCCTGTGATTGGCAATTTGACGCGAATGTTTTAGTGCCGCAAATCGAACAGTTAGAAGCTTTGACTGTAATTCGGAGTTATCGACGGGTAGATATTATGGTAATACGATTACTGAAATGGTTATCTGACAAATTTGGGCGCAATTCTGAACTAGGAAGGATTATCGATCTGCGCCTGACTCATCAAGACATTGCAGACTTATTGGGCACAACTCGGGTAACGGTCACGCGCATTCTCAAACAATTAGAGGAACAGGGCATGATTGAGCGCCCATCGATTCACCATATTCTGATTAAAGAAGAAGAGTTTTGGTATTACCAAATCTAGGCTAAATCATCTTCAGCTAAATCACATTCAGATCGAATCACATCTGAGTTAAGATCATCAATCTCAGATATAATCAAACACTATCTTGGACTTATATCTATGACTAATTTATCTTCTACTGCCCCCAAACCCAGCAAGCCCAATATATTGCAATGGCTAGGACAATTCTTCAAAAAAATAACAACTATTCCCATTACATGGCAAGTCAGCATTGGTTATCTAACCATCATGCTATTACTACCGGTAACGGCAATGTTCGTGAAAGCTAGTGGCGTAGAACCAGCGAGGTTTTGGCAAATCGCCACCAGTCCCATTGCCCTTGCCACCTATGATGTAACCTTCACAACTTCCCTCATTACAGCATTAATCAACGGCTTATTTGGAACTTTAATTGCTTGGGTTTTGACGCGCTACTCTTTCCCTTTGAAACGAATTATTGAAGCATCAGTAGATTTGCCGTTTGCTTTACCAACTTCCGTAGCAGGCTTAACCCTAGCAACAATTTATAGCAACAATGGCTGGCTTGGTTCCTTAACGGCTCCCCTCGGTGTGAAAATTGCGTTCACTCGTTTAGGGGTAGGCGTGGCGATGCTATTTATTTCTTTACCTTTTGTGGTGCGTACTGTTCAGCCAGTCCTAGCAGAAATGGAACAGGAAATCGAAGAGGCTGCATGGTGTCTAGGTGCTTCGTCTTGGCAAACTTTCTGGAAAGTTCTACTACCGCCTTTACTACCTTCCATTTTAACTGGAGTAGCCCTAGGATTCTCCCGTGCTGTGGGAGAATATGGCTCTACAGTGATCATTGCATCCAATACACCATTCAAGGATTTAATCGCTCCAGTATTAATTTTCCAACGTTTGGAACAATATGACTATGTGGGCGCTACGGTAATCGGCATGGTGCTTCTGGGACTTTCGCTAATTATTTTACTATCAATTAATTTAATTCAAGCTTGGGGACAACGTTATGAAGTCAAGTAACCCGAAAAGCAAATCTACGGGAAATCAAGAAGCTCCTTGGCTTGCCCCAGTCTTGATCCTGATAATGGTTCTCTATTTGGGGTTGGTGCTATATATTCCAGCGGCGAATGTATTCTATCAGGCGGTAAAGAATGGCATGGCTCCCTTAATGGCTAGCTTATCCCGTCCTGACTTTTTCAATGCAGTAAGGTTGACGTTGTTGATTACCTGTATTACCGTGCCTTTGAATGTGATTTTCGGTTTATGTACGGCTTGGGCAGTGACCCGTCATCCCATTAAAGGAAAAGCATTCTTTTTGAGTGTTTTGGATTTGCCATTTTCCATTTCTCCAGTGGTGGCAGGTTTAATGATTGTCTTGCTCTATGGGCGTTTGGGATGGTTTGGGGGCTGGTTAGACGCGAATAATATCAAAGTGATTTTCGCAGCTCCTGGAATGATTTTGGCAACGATTTTCGTGAGTATGCCCTTCGTAGCACGAGAAGTAATTCCTGTTCTCGAAGAAGCCGGAACGGATCAAGAGGAAGCCGCCCGCACCCTAGGGGCAAGTGACTGGCAGATTTTTTGTCGCATTACTTTGCCAAATATCCGTTGGGGTTTGCTCTATGGCGTGATTTTGACCACCGCTCGTGCAATGGGAGAATTTGGCGCTGTGTCTGTGGTTTCCGGTAATATCGCCAATCAAACCCAAACTCTACCCCTGTTTGTAGAAGAATCTTATAAACAGTATGAAACGGAAACTGCCTACGCTGCGGCTTTACTGCTGGCACTTTTGGCAGTAGTGACTTTGGTGGCGAAGGAAATTCTAGAACGGAAGACCGGTCATAAAAAAGAGGGTTGATGGATTCTGAAACTGATTGACTTTAAAACCGATTGATTTTAAAGAACTCTTTTCACATAGCAGGCAAGGGGTTTTAGTCCCCTTGTTCCTGAAGATTCACTGGATCAGTAAGGTTTTCAGTAGTTCATTTCAGTAGTTCATTTCAGTGATTTTACTTTAGTGATTTAGTTTGCGTAATTTCATTTCACTAATTCAGGAGTTAGCATTATGGTGGAAGATATTAGACCAACCCAAAAGCAATTATTTCTCAAAATCCCCAGAGAATATCACGGTGAGCCAGTAATTTCCAATTTAGTATCCCAATATCACCTCACCGTAAACATCACCGCAGCAATTTTAGGGGCGCATGGTGGCGCGGATGGCTGGTTTGACTTGACTTTGCATGGCACTAAAGGACAAATCGACAGCGCTCTAGCCTACATTAATGATTTAAACCTAGAGATTTGGAACAGTACCGATGATGATAGTTGGTAAGAACTTCTGAGAATCTTTCTGTAAGGATAAATCAAGAACTAGAAATCACTGAGCAGTTCTGATTATTCAGAGATTTCAGAAGTCTTATTTGGGAATTACTGACAACGCTGGTAATTTTAGTCGAGGTAAAAACCAAGCCTGCTGCCCATCTCGATATTCTACAACCAACTGCCGCTGACATAAATTAATTAACGTATGAAGCGGTAAATCTTTAGGATATTTATGCATTTGTTCGAGATAACTTTGCTCATCACTGGTTAAACTACTCAATAATAATTGAACATCATTAGAGTGAATCTCTTGCAATATTCCTAAGCTTAATGGTGGTTCTTCATATTGCAAACAAGCATGAAACAGCCGTAAGCCAAGCCGTAAATTGCCACCGCTATAAATGCATAAATCCGTTAATACCTGGTCTTCTTGGCATAATTCCTGTAATAACGAAGACAAATTTTCTAAGCGTTGAGCAGTGGTCATATTTGGGAATGCCCGTCCTAGGAGTAACTCCTGCATCTTTCCTAATCCCACTGCATCAGGAGTGTAATCCCCTTGCCATAGCCGCACCATTGGCAAAAAATGATAAGTTCCATTCCGAAATTTACTGCGAATCACATCGGGTTCAGGACGTAACGCCGCAGGCAGAGTATAAACTAAATGACAAGGGAATGCTTGTAACAGTTCTGCGTTTTGATAGAACAGAGATTCTGCCTGTTTTACTGACCCCATACGGTCTAAATTATCCACCAATATTACTAGTCCCTTTTTCCCTAATTGACGTAATCGCTCATTGGTTAAGGTGGCAGCTTCTTCGCAAACAGTGCGGCTAATACTTTTTAGTTGACTTTCGGAATAGTTAGCTAAACTATGTCGCAGTTCGGCGCTGTCCCGTAAAGCCATCACGAGATGTCCCAAATGACGGGATAAAATATCAGCCCCAGTTGGTACAGTAATATGTAACCAATTCTCTAGATTCTGAACTAAATTGCTTAGATAAACATAATCCCCCCTGATTCCTGAACGCTCCATTTGGCGCAGCCACTGATAGATTACCATGAGCCAAACTTCATACACAGTAACGTCTTGGAGATCCAGGAATACATCACCTTCAATATAGACCACCATAAAACCTTGGCTCTCTAATTCGTGACGTAAACGCCACAGTTCTACGGTTTTACCACAGCCGCTGTAACCACTGAGTAAATGACAGGTGGGTTTATTGGCAGATAGGGCAATGGAACGACGGATTCGCAAAACCACAGATTCCCCTCGCACTCCACTAAAATCTACATAATAGCCGCGATCGTATTCGTGAGCGAAATCTAGAGTATGGGAAGGATTCGCCACTCGCAACAGTTCGGCTAAATGAATCATAACAATGGTTCCTATATCCTAAAAATATCCGTAGAAGATACTAACGAAATAGCTTATAAGTAGCACAAACCCGACACATCTGCCACCGTTGCACTTCTCCTTGGGGGCAATGGCGCTGACATTGGGGACATTTTACCAAGGCAGATTCTTGCTGTTTGACTAACTTGCGCCAGCGTTCCAAAGCTTCTAGGGCATTCTCAGGGGGCTTATTAGGGGGCTTAATCGGTGGTGCTGCCGCTAAATCAGAACCATGATCAGGGAGCTTATTTGATATTGTAGGGGATACCACCACTGGTTTTGGTGTAGAGCGCAAGTTAGTCAGAGTAACTTTCTGATTTACTTGACTTTTTGGAGCATTCCCTGAGTGAGTTTGCAATGGATTTTGTAAATGAATTAAACTAATTCTTGAACTAATTCTTGGTTTAATTAGTGGATTATGGTCTGAATCATGATTAGAGTGAACTTGCTTATGAATTCTATACCAACTAGGATGATCTGCTAAGTCTGGCTTTATAGCCGCTTTTTGACGGCGCTGACTATTCCATTTTGCCGTAGAAAATCGAATGTCATCAATAGGTAAAAGATGAGCTTGACCTAGATGTTGATTGATCTTCTCTAATAATCGCAAGCGCTCAAAAGTTAAAGCATTCGCCCAAATTGGTGATGAAACATTGACATATAAAACTCCCTTAACCACTGCTTCGGGTTCCGACTGTTGCGCCACCGAAACCCCCACCCAATCCCGCCAGTAGTTATGAATATGTAACAATCGACAGCGTTGCTGCCAACTAGCTTGATTGGGTAACTGACTCAGGAGCTTTCCTAAAGTGTTCCAAGTCATAGGTTTCAGTTGCTTTGAGTAAAGACTTTTACAGGTTGTTTAAAGGTTTTGTTTAAAGCTTTGCTGGTAGGCTGCTCTATCAGCGGACACTTTTCTATTCTATTTTATATCTAATTTAGATCGGCTTTCAGATCAGGTTTCAGATCGGGTCGATTTTACATCAGGCTACTGATTTGAGAGCGAAGAAAGTATCAAAAATTTCCGCCCCGACATTATTAATTTTTGTCTGTAAACCGTCTAAAAACTCATGTAAGCCAGACTGAATGATTTCATCGACCGTGACAAAATCTAAATCACATCGCAACTGACTAATACTGCGCTCTACCTTGTTTTGCCAGGTTCCTAAAGCTGTACCACTGATTTGATAAATGGAACGTTCTGCACTCAAAATACAAGATAAAGCCGAACGAGGAAATTCGCGATTTAGTAACATGAAATTCACGACTCCTGGCGGTGTAATCCTTTGCTGCCCATACTTCCGATACATTTCGTAGGCACTAGCGGACTTCAAGAGAGCAATCCATTCTAGTTCGTCTAGAGCAGAACCCACATGGGAAATCGTTGGCAGTAGAATAAAATATTTGACATCAAGAATGCGCGAAATCTTCTCGGCTCTTTCCAAAAATCTGCCTACTAAACCGAAATGCCACGCCTCATTGTGAGACATCGTAGCATCCATGACCCCAGCAAACAAATGGCTAGTTAGCTTGACTTTGCTTAGGAAACCATGTAAGTCATCAATGGTTTGGGATTGATCCTGTGGTGCAATAGATTCCATCCATAAATAAAAATCATTCACCTGTTCCCATAATTCCGAAGAAATGATTTCTCTAATGGAACGGGCATTTTCCCTTGCGGAACGCACACAGGAACGAATTGAATTTGGATATTCTTTGTCGAAACATAGGAAAAAAATTACATTCTCTGTAGTTGCTTGGCTATACTTGTCATAGAAGTATTGATTATCCCCTGTGGTCATCACCAGAGGCTGCCATTGTTGCGGTAACCCAGAGGGCAAATCTAGAGCCAATTGGAGATTCACGTCCACGAATCGCGCCACATTTTCGGCTCGCTCAATGTAGCGATTTAACCAATAAACAGAGTCAGCAACACGACTAAGCATAGGATTTATTTAGATTTATTTGGATTTATTTACACCAATAAAACAGTGATCAGGGAACTACGGGCAATCTTGACATTATCTTCCCATAGTTACAGCCCACAGCACAAATTTCTGTCTGTCCTGTGGGTTACTTTATATTGTGATTAGTCTGCAAAGTAAATCATTTTAGGCAATGATTTGGAAGCTAACTAACGACGATATTATTGCTATTAGAAACGTAATTTTTATACACTTTCATATCATGATCTTTAATCATATCTAGACCAATTTCACCAACATCTTCAGCAATACCCTTGATGTTTTCTTTAAACTCTCTCCAGAAACCAATATCTTGATGCATGTTACCGTCATTATCAAAATAGAGAAATTCCCCAACGTGCTTGTAGAATGCAACTCTTGGTGGGAATCGGGTTACCGCATCATTGTTGTTGACAAATCGAAAAGCTCTCCCCTGAAAATGCTGACTAAAGTATTTCTCGAAATCTTGTCCTCCAACCCGTGGTGAACCAAAAGTGTACAAACCACTGGTGGTAATATTCTTGTCTACCTTAAGCTGAGCAGTGGCTAGGGTAGCCAGAGCCGCCCCTAAACTGTGCCCCGTTAGCAGCACTGCTTGATTGTTTTGCCGAAATTCAGTCAGCTTGTCTAAAACATCAGCCCACACACTTTTGAGTCCTTTATAAAATCCCCGATGCACATTGATCCCCGCCGGACCTGGTTCCTGCCTAAATTTTAAATCCGTCAGCCAATCTCGAATTTTAGTCTGCTCGGTGCCACGAAAAGCCAGCACAATAATCTGATCATTACCTATCATAAATCCCTGGGTTTCATCACGATCAAAAAAATGAAATTGAGGAAAGCCCCATGAATCTCCTCCAGTACTAGTCGTCTCTTTAATCTCATCTTCTGACTTGTAGGCAAGACCAGCGCATAGTGCAGCTAGTTTAGCATTTGCTGCACTGTATTTGTAAGTTGTGGCATCAAATTGAATGATCATATTTTAGCTGTTCAGTTTAAGTGTAATGTGATAGAGACTAGCTGAGATTAATCAAGTTGTGATTAAGTAAATCAAGTAATTGGATATTCTGCTCGACTGTTATATTATCGCCTTTGCTTGCTAAATAATCATCAAAATAATTGTCAACTTTTTTATTGAATTTATAAGTTTTAGTTTAACTTCCCAAGAATATTCTTTTAACCAAAAGCCAGTCATGGGCTAATTAAAATTTACATAATTTCTAGCTTTAAAACAGTAAGTAATTAACCAGAAGCCATAATTCAGAGCATATTTTTCCTGATCATATTAGCCATTTAACAAACCATTGCCCTGACGAATCTGCCTAATCAGTTGGTTTAAATTTTGGTTTAAACTTATGATTTGATTTGCGATTTGAAATGTCAAGACTACAGCACAAAATTGCGATATATTAAGATAAAATAAGCTGTAGTGGGGCAAAAGCAAGCCAAAGCGCCCCAAAATCCTTTAAAATTTTGCCCAACTTCGTAAAATCAAACTTTCTCAAATTCTGTAAGTTCAAGAACATAGGTTAAATTAATGAAAATTCTGGTTATGGGTGGCACTCGGTTTGTGGGGGTGTCCCTGACGCGGCTGCTGGTAAGCCAAGGTCATGAAGTGGTTTTATTCAATCGCGGTAACAAACCCGCACCAGTAGCAGGTTTACGAACAATTGTTGGGGATCGTACTAAAGCCGCCGATCTTGCGCCCTTAGCAGATGAGTCCTTTGATGCAGTTTTTGACAACAACGGACGGGAACTCAGCGATACTCAGCCCTTAGCGGATCTATTTAAGGGACGGGTGCAACATTTTGTATATATGAGTTCCGCCGGCGTTTATCTGGATGCCGATGTGCTACCCTACGCCGAAACCGATGCCACTGATCCCAAAAGTCGCCATAAAGGCAAGTTAGACACGGAAGCTTATTTAGCCCAATTGCATCAAGAGAGTGGATTTCCTTATACTTCCATTCGTCCGACCTACATTTACGGACCGCAAAATTACAACGATGTAGAAGCGTGGTTTTTTGACCGAATCATGCGAGATCGTCCCATTCCAATTCCTGGCAATGGTAAATTCATTACGCAATTGGGTCATGTGGATGATTTAGCAGCAGCAATGGCGGCAGTACTGAATCAGCCCCAAGCCATTGGTCAAATCTATAATGTTTCCGATACACGGTTTGTGACGTACACAGGACTAGCCAAGGAATGCGCCAAGGCAGCGGGCAAAGATCCTCAAGCTTTACAATTCCATTTCTATAATCCTAAGGATTTTGATTTTGGTAAGAAAAAAGCATTTCCTTTCCGATTACAACATTTCTTCGCCTCGGTGACCAAAGCCCAAACGGAACTCCAATGGGAACCAAAATATACACTGCTGACTGGTTTAGAGACTTCTTTAAAACAGGACTATTTGGCTTCAGGACGACACACTACTGATTTAGACTTTAGCCTTGATGATCAGATTCTCGCAAAGAAGTAATCAATACCAATTCTGGAAGGAATCAAGAAGTAATTAACTAGTGTTACGTGGAAGGTTGCAAGCCCCTTACCCCTAGCCCCTCTCCCAAAAGGTGAGAGCAGGGTGGTTTCATTTTCATAAAGGGAGAAAACCAAGAAGGCAAAATAGTAAAAAATGGTCTGGTAAAAGCTAAGCAAAAAGCAGATACCAGACCATCGGCAAAGTCAAGGAAAGCGCCATCCGCTGTGGCTAGTAATATGCTTAACCTTGGTGGGGGTATTGTGTGGCTATCATGGATATCGCCCATTAGCCGATTTTTGCCAGAACCATTGGCAAACTCTGCAAACAATGCTAGAGCTACCAACCCAGAGCCGAATCCCCTACGCTCTAACTAGCAAAGCTACTTCTACATGACAGATGGATGGAAAGTTGATCCTAATTTTATTGCCGATATTTTTTTATTGCCGATATTTTATTGCCGATGGAGATCAGAGCGTTAGTGAAACTTAAGTAAAACTTACATCACAAGGGTTGAAGGTGGAAATACCAGATTAAGGTACTATTTGGCTGATTCGTACTGAGCACATCATCTTATAATGAGGTCAAACCCGCTCCACCGTAGTTCATCTCATGTTGCCCCTGATTCGCCCTGATCTTGCTGACCTCGCCGCCTATCACGTTACCGCACTGGAGACTACGGACGTACCAGACAAACTGGATGCTAACGAGGTTTCCTTAGATTTACCTGACTGGTTCAAACTGAAGCTCGGCGCTCTAGCTGAGGATCAAGTTCTATCTAATCGTTATCCTGACGGTGAGTATACTCAACTCAAACAGCTATTGTGCCAATATGTTGGACATGGCATCACTACGGCACAGATCACCCTCGGCAATGGCTCCGATGAATTAATTCGGTCTTTGCTCTTGGTAACTTGTTTGCATCAGGGGGCGATCTTGGTTGCTGAGCCAACTTTTTCGATGTATGGGATTTTGGCGCAGACTCTGGG
>JBIKNH010000115.1:0-14100 GCA_044358815.1 Pseudanabaenaceae cyanobacterium
ACCGATTATTCTCTAAGTAGTACTGACGCAAGTGGAGGACTAAGCTTTACTAGTGGAGATTTTCTTAATGGACCTAGCGACACAAATTTGACTGGTACTCTGACCAGCCAACCTATCCCCTTTGATTTCAATCCAGCGACTGGAGTGGTTGCTCTTGGGACACTTTTTGCTACAAAGAAGGTGTGGCAAAAGTTCAGAGCTAAAAAAGACATGGTTTAAGCTAATGGTTGGTAGGAGTTTTCCCTAAATCTAAACCGTAGTTTCTTTGATTTCTTGGTCAGATTGTCCCATAGATAATTCAAATAAAAATATAGCTTCGACTTCGCTCAGATAACTCACGTCGAGGGCTGAGCGGAGTCGAAGTTTTCTCTATAAATTATTTAAGACAACCATAATTCTTGATTGCTAGATTACTGCTAAACCTCCATCAAATTCAATGCCACAGCCTCCGCTACTTTAATTCCATCAATCCCAGCAGAGAGAATCCCTCCCGCATACCCTGCCCCTTCACCCGTCGGATACAGCCCTTTCGTGTTAATACTTTGGTAATTATCGCCACGCTTAATCCGAATTGGTGAAGAAGTGCGAGTTTCTACACCAGTCAACACCGCATCATCCATCGCAAAGCCTGCAATTTGTTTATTAAAAGCTGGAATCGCTTCCCGAATAGCAGTAATAGCATAGTCAGGCAAACTCTGGCTCAAATCACCTAAACGCACTCCAGGGGCATAGGAAGGATGAACGGAATGTAACTCTTGAGAAGGGCGATTAGCCAGAAAATCTCCCACCAACTGACCTGGAGCATCATAATTACCGCCCCCTAACTGAAAAGCCTTCGATTCCAATTGACGCTGAAAATCAATACCTGCTAGGGGATGCCCAGGATAGTCTACTTCAGGGGTAATTCCCACCACAATACCGCTATTAGCATTTCGTTCATTACGGGAATATTGACTCATGCCATTAGTAACAACCCGACCAATTTCGGAAGTTGCTGCCACCACCAAGCCGCCCGGACACATACAGAAACTATAAACAGAACGTCCATTACGACAGTGATGCACCAACTTATAGTCTGCGGCTCCTAACAGAGGATGTCCAGCGTATTTACCATACCGCGCACGGTCTACAATCTGCTGGGGATGTTCAATCCGAAATCCAATAGAAAATGGTTTTGGTTCAATATAAACTCCTTGATCATAGAGCATTCGGAAGGTATCGCGGGCACTATGTCCCACCGCCAAAACCACATGATTCGTATGAATATATTCACCATTAGCGAGAATCACCCCCCGCACTTGCTCATTTTGAATATCAATCTTTTCTACACGATTTTGGAACCGCACCTCTCCCCCTAAGGCAATGATTTTAGCGCGGATATTTTGGACGATTCCCACTAATTTAAACGTACCAATATGAGGTTTATTGATATAGAGAATTTCTGGATTAGCACCAGCATTGACAAACTCCGTAAGCACTTTACGCCCGTAATGGTGCGGATCACGGACTTGGCTATAGAGTTTACCATCGGAAAAAGTACCTGCGCCACCTTCACCAAATTGGGCATTAGATTCCGGATTTAGAGTATCTTTTTTCTTCCAAAATGCGAAGGTATCGGCAGTTCGTTCGCGGACCTGCTTCCCCCGTTCCAAAATAATTGGACAGAATCCCATTTGAGCTAACATCAGTCCAGCAAACATTCCTGAAGGTCCCATCCCAATTACAACGGGACGATATTTCGGTTTGTTCGCAGTTTGTAATGTAAAGAAATTCGGTGGTGCAGTGGTGACTAAGTGATAGCTCATATCTGGGGTAGCCATAATATGAGGATCTTGGTGATAGCGTTCTAATAGAGTCGATTCGTGATTGACCGCTACATCAACAATATAAACCAAACTAATTTCTGATTTCTTTCGTGCATCATAACTGCGTTTAAAAATAGTGCAGTTCAGTAAATCCGTAGCAGGAATATGTAATTTTTTGAGAATGGCAGCAGAAAGAGCTTCGGGGGGATGATCAAGGGGTAATTTAATTTCGGTAATGCGGATCATAATGGGAAATTGACTAATAGATTGACTGCTAGATTTACCAGTAGGTTTACTACCTTGATTTGAAAGAACTGAGCTAGAAATTATGATAAGAACTTGACCAAAAATCAATCAAGTGGGAATTAATTTTTAATTAATCAACAATGAATTGAGCCTATTATATCAAACAAACTTATTAATGTTGCGGATTTAAACTATCTAATTCTGATGTAAGTGATTGATCAATCATAGTAACCTTGATGTTGATTTCAATGACTTGCTAACAATGGTTTATAATTTATCATGACGTAATATCTTAGCCCAATAAAGCCTAATAAATTGATTTTCTATGTTGCAAATCTCAATTGATGCCTCCCCAATTACGGCTAATCCTACGGGGGTGGGACTATATGCCTCTAGTTTAATTGCATCACTTTACTCTTTGCAATCAATAGAAAACTTTAATCTAAATATTATTTATCAGCCACGTATTAAGGAATGGTTAAAGTTTAATATTAATCAAGTACCTCAACAAATCTGCCAATATCAGAATGAAAACCTAAGAATTTTACCATTACTAATTAGAATGACCGATACACTGGTTAAATTACCTTTACCTCAATTGATTAACCTTGTAGCTAAATATTACGAACCAGCAGATATTGTACATGGTACAGCCTATGGAGTTTATCCCTGTCCCAAAAGCTTAAAAGTGATGACGATTCACGATATGAGCTTTATTAAGCATCCAGAATACTTAACAAAAAAATTGCTAAGATTTCATCATCACCGAGTTAAAAACTCTCTCAAATGGACAGATTTAATTATTACTGTATCCCAAAGTTCTAAACAGGATATTATAAATTATCTAGATGTTGATCCCCAGCGAATTTATGTCACACCTCTAGCTAGTCGCTATGATCAAACTTGGCGTGAACAAATTAAAATCAAAACTCCATTTTTAAAAACACAAACCAAGTATGATTTTAGCAAACCTTATATTTTATTTGTTGGCACTATTGAACCGCGTAAAAATATTAACGGAATTATTAAAGCATTTAATTTTCTCAAACAAAAATATCAAATCCCCCATCAACTAATTTTAATTGGACAAAATGGCTGGAAATCAGAATCAATTTTTACTGCTATAGCTAGTTCTAATTGGCGTGATCAAATTCATCATTTAGCATATTTATCTGATGAGTTACTGGGTCTTTTTTATAGTCAAGCTAGTGTATTTATTTACCCTTCCTATTATGAAGGATTCGGTCTGCCAGTTTTAGAGGCAATGAATTGGGGTATTCCAGTGGTTACATCTAATGTTTCATCATTACCAGAAGTTGTCGGCAATGCTGGATTAACTGTAGCTCCTGATGACATTTATCATATCTGTGAAGCCCTATGGCAAATCATTAGTGATCAGGAATTGAGTAATAATTTATCTCGCAATGGTCAAGATAGAATAAATCTATTTTCATGGCAAAGAACCGCCCAAGAAACCCTCAAAGCCTACAGGAGTATTTTATAAATATCTATTTTAATTATCTTCAGTAAATGCTCTTAAATAGATTGTAATAATTGCCATGTTTTTTGAGCGCAAGCCTGCCAAGAAAATCCCTGAATTTGGCTCAATCCTTTCTGTCGTAAAGATGCAACTAATTCAGGTTTAGTTAATAATTCTTTGACTTGATGGGCAATATCTGTAGCTGATAAAGGATCACAATATAAAACCGCATCGCCACAAACTTCAGGCAATGAATTACCCTGGGTTGTAATTACAGGACAGCCGCAAGTCATCGCTTCTAGGGGCGGCAAACCGAAACCTTCATACAATGATGGATAGATCAAACCCGTGGCATTTTGATATAAATAACTCAAAGTTTTATCATCTACTGCACCCAAATATTTAACTCTTTTGCCATGATTAAATGACTGTTGACTGAAAATACTAGCATCAGCTTTGCCGACTACAAGCACTTGGAAATCTAGATTAAGATTTTGACTTTCTAAGTGATTAATCACATCAAAAATAATGCTAAAATTTTTATGACGACTGGGACTACTGACTGCTAAGAAAAACTTTTCTTGTAATTGATCTGCCAATATAGAGCTTATAGAGTTTAAATTAGCTTGCTGATCCTGAGATGCAAGTTTAGATGTAAATTCAGATGTAAACTCAGATGTAAATTTAATATGTTCATTACCTAAAGGAATGACTGTCATTTTATCTAAAGGAATTTGAGCATAATAATTCAATTGCTGTTTAGAAAATTTAGAATCAGTAATAATTCTTTTGGCTCGTTTCCCTAATTGCGGATACAGAAACTGATACCAGTAACGAAACAGCGGCACATAGGCATCAGGAATCCCAAAAACAGCAGCATCATGGATTGTTACCACTAGGTTGGGATGTATTAAAGGAGCGGTATTTCCTAAGTTTAATAACACACCGCCCAAGGCATACCAAGGTAGTTCTAATTGTTCCCAAATATGTCCTTTAGTCCAACCAACTTGACGGATTTTGATGTATTTTAAATCTAGATTTTTTACATCTATACCTTGATTTTGAGGTGCTAAAATAGTGACATTAATGTTTAGATTAACAGTTTCTAAATAATTAGCTAAACAATCATCTAAACCTTTAACTAATTCAATAGCATAACGTTGTACCCCTGTAATGGGCTGGGTTAAGAAACGTCCATTAATAAATATTTGTTTCGTCACATTTTTTATCATATTTCTTGTCATGGTTTGGCTTAAGTAATCAGTGAATGACTCAGGAAAATTTTCACCAAAAAAATCACCACAACCGTAGATCTGGCTTAAATAAATCACAAATTACTAAATCAGATGGCACTTTAACAGATCTGACAATCTCCGTCACAGGTTTGTGTCACAGATTAAAGCTTTAAAGCCGTAGCAAAATCATAAACCGTTTTCTGTCAGATCCTTAAGATCTTGTTCGACCATAACCTGAACTAGATTTTCAAAAGTGTATCTTGGACTCCAACCGACTTTATTTTTGATCTTGTCAATACTACCAACCAACTGCACACTCTCATCAGGTCGATAGAAGGCACTGTCTACTGAAACATAGTCTTGATAGTCGAGTCCCAAATATTTAAACGCATAATCTACTAATTCCCGAACGGAATGGGTTTCTCCACTGCCAATAATGTAATCATCCGCTGCTGACTGCTGCATAATTAACCACATGGCTTCCACGGCATCTTTGGCATGACACCAATCGCGACGGGCATCTAAATTCCCCAATTTTAATTCCTTAGCCAGTCCCAGCTTAATCATCGCTGCACCACGGGTAATCTTCCGAAACACAAACTCAGCACCCCGCCGAGGAGATTCATGGGTGTAGGTGATCCCACAGCAGGCATAGAGATTATAATGCTCACGGTAGTTAGTGGTTAGCCAATGGGCATAGGCTTTCGCTGTACCATAGGGGTTACGGGGACGGAAGGCCGTTTCCTCGGTTTGTGGCGATTCCGACGGCTGACCAAATACTTCACTGCTAGAAGCTTGATAAAACCTAGCATCGGGCTTGATCCGACGAATTGATTCCAAAATCCGTGACACACCAATGGCGGTATATTCTGCGGTCAACGATGGCTGTGTCCAGGATATGGGCACATAACTCTGGGATGCAAGGTTGTAAATTTCGTCAGGTTCAGACTGGGCAATCGCATCCATCAGTGATGATTGATCCAGCAAATCCCCAGAAATGATGTTGATATCTTCGGCAAAATGACTAACTCGTACAAGGTTACTAGTGCTAGAGCGACGCACCAGCCCATAGACCTGATAGCCTTTTTCCACTAGCAATTCGGCAAGATAAGAGCCATCTTGTCCAGTTATTCCAGTTATAAGCGCTTTTTTTGCCACAATTGCCACAACCGTATACTTATATCAACATGCTGTATTGACTAGGAGAGAGTTCCACCAAATTATGCCTGATGTCTTGATCGATGAGACTTGACCGATGGCAGCACAGATCAACAATAGCTAAACAATAGACAAACAAGGGAATGTCAAACAAAACCTTGCTCTTCCCTAATGTAAAAAACATAAAAAGATTAGGGATATACTATCTTTATTCCTAACCAACGTCAAGCCAACCACAAAATCAATTGTTAAAATAAATTCTCAAAATGAAAAGTCTTGAAATAAATTGTTGAAATAGACTGCTAAAATTAATCATCATAGGAAATCCCAGTCAACTAATATTCGCTCATACTTTGCATTTAGTTAGATTTTTTATGAGACAATAACTTAACTGAGTTTAACTAAGAATAAAAACTTGGTTTGATTAATTAAATTATTCAACATGTGTAGTTAGTTTGACAGTTAATATAGTTGGTTGATGATAGCTAAATCATAAATCTAAGCATTATTAAACTGATTAAGGATTCTTAATTAAATATCTAAGTAAATAACGCATAAATACCAAGCAAATCAAGTTTTTCTTTATGTTGCAAATTTCAATTGATGCCTCGCCAATCACCACAAATCCTACAGGCGTAGGACTATATGCAGCCAATTTGATTGCAGCATTGAATAATTTACAACTAACAGAAAACTTTGACTTAAATGTAGTTTATCAACCGCGCCTTAAAGAATGGTTGCGCTCTAATTTTACTAGCATTCCTAAAGAGCTTAAACAATATCAGGAAAAGAATCTAAGGGTTATACCTCTATCAATCAGAATGGTTGATGCATTGGTTACATTGCCCTTACCTTTCCTGATTAACTTTGTCGCTAAATATTATGAACCAGCAGACATTGTGCATGGTACAGCTTATGCAGTTTATCCCTGTCCTCATAGTTTGAAAGTCATGACGGTTCTTGACTTAAGCTTTATCAAATATCCAGAGTATTTAACTAAAAGATCCCTAGACTTTCACCGTGATCGAGTTAGAAATTGCCTGAAATGGACTGATTTAATTGTTACTATCTCAGAGAGTTCTAAACAAGACATTGTAGAATATTTACACATCGATCCCCAGCGCGTTTATGTCACACCATTGGCAAGCCGATATGATCAGGCTTGGCGCGATCAAATTAAGGCATCGGCACCACTACTGCAACCACAAATTGAATATGATTTTGCTAAGCCTTATATCTTGTTTGTTAGTACGATTGAACCTCGCAAAAATATTGAAGGCATTATCACCGCATTTAACACCCTCAAGGGTAAATATAAAATCCCCCATCAGTTAGTTTTGGTGGGTCAAGATGGCTGGAAGTCAGAGCCAATTTTTAATGCAATTGCTAACTCTAAATGGCGTGATGAAATTCATCATTTAAAATATTTGTCCGATGAATTATTGGCTTTATTTTATAGTCAAGCCAGTGTTTTTGTTTATCCTTCCTATTATGAAGGTTTTGGTTTGCCAGTGCTAGAAGCGATGAATTGGGGAACCCCTGTGGTCACATCAAATATTTCTTCATTGCCAGAGGTGGTGGGGGATGCAGGTTTAATGGTCGATCCCCGTGATGCTGAGCATATTGGTGAAGCCCTATGGCAAATTATTAGTGATCAGGAATTGAGTGCTAAGTTATCCCAAGCGGGTCAAGCTAGGGCGAATTTATTCTCATGGGAAAGAACTGCCCAAGAAACTCTTAAAGCCTATAAAACCATTTTATAAATGTCTAGCTTAGATATGGGTAGACATGTTTTTTAAATAGAATTAATTGCCTGTAATATTTACTTATTGACTTGTTTACCTGTAATTTCTGCTCTAGTTTACTGAGAAAAAATCTGCTAAAAAACTGGTTATTGCAATCTTTTATTAAGTTTGATCAATTAAGTTTGATCAGTTAAAGTTTGGTGAGTAGTTTCTCTAGTAATTTTGTTCAATAGTTTTGTTAAGTAATTCCGCCAAATATTTGTTAAACAAATGCTTTATGCCTTTGCTATTTTAGCGTTGCCTGCAACGGTGAAACTCACACCGCCCCAAGGTTTAAACGATGCACCTGTGGTTTTTATTACTGAAGGGGACATCACCGCAGTGGTCGATCCCACAGCAATCATTACCGAGTTAGAAAAATTATCGGAATCTGAGTTGTTAGCGGTGGTATTGCGCCATGATCAGGTAATTAGTGAATTATTTGCGTTGTTACTTGCCACCGATCCAGCTACCGCCAGCTACAGCAGCTTATTACCGTTGCGTTTGGGGACGGCATTCGGTTCTGAAGCCGCCCTGCGTCAAGTTTTACGGGATGCCAATGCTACCCCCAATTTAGCTAATGGTCTGATTGAGGGGGTAATTAGCGGTCTGATTAACGGCGCAATGCCATCACTCAATCTATCTCCCAGTCAACTGTTGAAATATCAATTACAGGCAGTGGCGGGGTGTGGTGAGTTAGTCATCAAAATTACCCTTACCCCACCGACGGCTACCAGTGAAGCCAATAACCTTAAGGGTAAAGCCTATCTGCTGGCGAAAAAAGCCCAATACGACCAAACCCAGCAATGGCAAAACCAAATTGACACCGAAGCGGCTCAACTACAGCAACAGTTAGCGCCATTAGCACGGTACGCGCCCCTAGTGCTCAATCCCCACCCGCCGGAAAACCTCCGCTGGTGTGTCTTGTTGCCTTGGGATCATTTAGCACCCTTACAGAATCTCTTGGAGCAATGGCAGAGCGATCATCCCCATTGGCAGATTACCCTAGGGGGATTTGGGGCGGCGTATCATACCATTGCTCATCTAGCAGAACTGGCAAATGCAGCGGCAACTACTGGAAATACACGCTAAATTTTTCGGCACTGAGCAACCGTTCAATAATTTTGCGGGGGGAACGACGACCCACCACCATAATCCGATGGCTCAACACATAGGGAGCAATGGTTTTCACGTCGTCAGGGGTAACGAACTGCTCCTGTCGTGAAGGATCAAGGGCGCACCGTAACAGGCTATAACTTTGGGCGGCTCGTTGCAGGGAAATCGTCCCCCGAGGACTCGCACCAAGGGCAATATCTTCATCTTCGCGGGTGGAGCGCACTAGATCCACGATAAAGTCACGGGTCGTGTCGCTGACCGTCACCTCAGCGCACCGTTGCCGCAGTTCTAGGACTTCTTCAGGGGTGATGCAGGGGGTTAACTGGTTGATTTTCGGCTTGGCACTGTTATTGCGGGCTAACATTTGGGTTTCTTCGGCAGCGCTGGGGTAACCCAAACTGAATGACAGCATAAACCGATCTAACTGTGCCTCTGGCAGGGGAAAAGTCCCTTGATATTCCACGGGGTTTTGGGTTGCAATCACAAAGAACGGACTCGGCACATTACGGGAAATGCCGTCAACAGTCACCTGGGTTTCTTCCATCACCTCCAAAAGAGCCGACTGGGTGCGAGGCGTAGCGCGGTTAATTTCATCAGCTAACAAAATATTGGCAAATACTGGACCTGCCAAAAACTGAAATTCTCCTTTCTGGGGATTCCAGATATTAGTGCCAGTAACATCCGTGGGTAACAGGTCGGGGGTACATTGCACCCGCTGAAATTTTCCGGCAATGGAAGCCGCCAGAGACTTTGCCAATAAAGTTTTCCCTACCCCTGGCACATCTTCAAGTAAAGCGTGTCCCCCACCCAATAAAGCCACTAAAACCAGCCGAATTGATTCATCTTTACCGACGATGACTTGCCCTAAATTGTCAACTAGTTGCTGAACTTTCTGTTTTGTATCCATGAATTTACGTGATATTTGTACGATATTTGCGGGGTATAAGTGATCTGCGAGATGAGTATGCTGTTTTAGCAACCAGATGATTCAAGAGATTAGAGCGATGGGGCAACTCTATGTCAGACCATGTAAGAGATGTATGTAAAATTAAGCAAATTACCATCTAGCCCTATCTTACCCAGATCCTATGACTACTCATTTCATCACTGCCGAAGTTGCGATCAATGAAAACCAAGACCAGTTGGTTAATGCAATTCAGACCGAATTAGAGCGCCACGGTCAACCCCTGCGTTGGGCAATTACTCAAGTGGACCAAGACACTCAAACCGCCCATGTCGAAGCCGTAGTGACCAAGCCCTCTGCTACCACTCAGCCTGCCTAACTGATTTCTGACTGATTTTTTGCCTGATTTATTGAATCTTCCGCCTAAACCATTGAACTGGCTTGATTACTACAGAATCAGTTTCCCTATTGCGCGTTTAATTTAGAGCTATCTGCTTGATTTATCTATTTGATTTATCTGCTTGAGTTGGCTGTCTAGGCTACCGATTCAGCCACTCAAGCTAATCAGTTCTCTGCCGATGGGCAGAACAATTTATTACCATTTATTTGTTAACCACTCCATCATGTCTAGCCTTAAAGGACGCGATTTACTCAGTTTAGCAGACCTGACTCCGACGGAAGTTCACGAGTTGCTAGATCTTGCCCAAACCCTCAAGGCTGGTAAAATCCAGTTTGATTTCCAGCGCAAAACCCTAGGTTTATTGTTCCGTAAAGCTTCCACCCGCACCAGAGTCAGTTTTATTACAGCAATGCATCAGTTGGGCGGTCATGTGATTGACTTACATCCCAATGTGACCCAAGTGAGTCGCGGTGAACCAGTGGAAGACACAGCGCGGGTTTTGGATCGGTATGTGGACATTCTGGCAATTCGTACCTTTGCCCAATCGGAACTAGAGACTTTTGCTAAATATTGTCGGATTCCTATTATCAATGCTCTGAGTGATTTGGAACATCCCTGTCAAGTTTTGGCGGATTTACTGACCGTAAAAGAAGCTTTTGGGAAACTGGAAGGTTTGACCCTGACCTATGTGGGGGATGGCAACAACATGGCGCATTCGCTGATGATTGGTTGTGCCTTAGTGGGAATGAATATTCGAGTAGCAAGTCCAGCGGATTTTGCTCCTAGTGAAGCAGTGGTGGCACAAGCGAGGGGTTTAGCACTGAATTCCGAAGTGATTGTGACTACAGACCCGCAAGCCGCCAGCGAGAAAACCCATGTTCTCTATACCGATGTATGGGCAAGTATGGGACAGGAAGAAGAAGCCGAGGATCGGATTCCCATCTTCCAGCCCTATCAAGTGAATCAAGATTTATTGAATTTAGCAGACAAGGATGCCATTGTCTTACACTGTCTACCCGCCCACCGAGGGGAAGAGATTACAGCAGATGTAATTGAAGGTACTCAGTCACGGGTCTGGGATGAAGCAGAAAACCGACTTCACGCGCAAAAGGCTCTGTTAGCTAGCCTGCTGTAGATCCCCCTAAATCCCCCTTATATAAGGGGGACTTTTTTTAGTGCCATTCCCCCCTTAATAAGGGGGGCTAGGGGGGATCTACTCCACGCCTTCAATGCGATCTTCGAGTTCTTGGTACAACTCCCGCAGACGATCCAGATTATCTTCACTGGTTTCCCAATAGCCACGACCATTGACTTCCAATAAAGTACCCACCATCTTCCGGAAAGAATGGGGATTCATATTCTTCAACCGTTCGCACATCTCGGCATCCTTGACATAAACATCGTTCACATCTTCGTAAACCCAGTTGTCAACGGCTCCGGCAGTGGCAGACCAGCCCATCGTATTCACCAAGCGCTTGGAAATTTCCCGCACGCCTTCGTAACCACTCTTGAGCATTCCCTCATACCACTTGGGATTGAGAATCTTAGTCCGAGCATCTAAACGCACTGTTTCGCTCAAAGTACGGACTTGGGCATTAGCTGTAGTGGTATCAGCAATAAACGAGGCGGGTTGCTTACCATCTTTGCGTAAACCTGCCACCAACTTAGTCGGGTCAGAGTCGAAGTAATGGGATACATCCGTCAAACTGATTTCCGAAGAGTCAAGGTTTTGGAAGGTTAAATCCACTGTGCCTAAGGCAGCTTCATAGAGTTTCCGTTGCTGTTGGTTATTCACATCGGCACCAAAAGCGAAGGACTTGCGAGACAAATACATCTCTTGCAATTCCTGTTCGTTTTCCCAAGTGCTGTTTTCTACCGCCAAGTTGACGTTAGAAGAATAGGAACCAGAAGCATTACTGAAAACGCGAGTGGCAGCCTGACGCAGGGAAACTCCCAATTCTGCGGCTTGGGCTAGGGCGTGTTTACGGACAAAGTTCTGATCCAGGGGTTCATCTAGTTCTGCAACCAAACGTACAGCGCGATCGATCAAATCCATTTGGTTCACAAACAAATCGCGGAACACACCGGAACAGTTGACCACCACATCCACCCGAGGGCGACCTAGTTCTTCTAAAGGAATTACTTCCAAACGGTTGACCCGTCCTAGGGCATCGGGCATGGGACGCACCCCTAACATTGCCAACACCTGCGCCAGGGATTCCCCATAGGTTTTGATGTTATCTGTACCCCATAGAACTACGGCAATGGATTCAGGATATTGTCCGTTGTTGTCAAGACGCTGCCGTTCTAGGAGGCGATTTACCACCACTTCAGCGGCTTGAACTGCGGCACTGGTGGGAATAGAATTTGGATCTAATGCGTGCATATTACCGCCAGTGGGTAATACTGCTGGATTCCGAATGGGATCACCACCGGGACTAGGAACGATATATTCCCCTTCCAATGCCCGAATTAAACCACCCAGTTCGTTATCAGCAATGACTTGCTTGAGACAGAATTCCAAAAACTCAAACAATGGCTTAATGTCGTCTTTATTAACATTGCCATAGCCTGCCTTCTGCAAAGCATCAATCCAAGGCTCAGTTTTGCCCATCATCCAGAAGTTCAGAATCGAAAGTCTAGAGACGCGCCCATCATCATCGGCTTTAGCTTGGACCAACGAACGCACTGCATCACTGGCAGCCTTTTTCCAATTGGCAAGGAGTTCCACTGAGGTGTAAATGCCTTTATCGCTTTCACGGTAAATTACATCAATGTCTTTACCTTCGCTTTCGGCAATAATCCGCAGAATGGATTTAACCCCTGCTTCCACCCGATCAAAACTGGCGATACTGGTCAAAACATCGGTGATATCTTCCACTTTGGGCGGTTCACCAACCACATGTAACCCACAGGGCAAGACCCGCGATTCAATTTCCATCAGTTTGCTGTAGACTGCACCGATCAGATTGTCCCGCTCTTCCAGATTCATGTCTTTGGCATCAATATCTGGCAGTTGTACATCTTTGTCGAGGTTGACTTGGCGCACCTTGTCCATGATGGCATTGGTGATCTGAATGCCGCGCCCACCTTGACGCAAATCTTTATAGGAAGCAATCAGTTCGCTCACTTCTTGGAGATTGCGACTCAACCCAGCATTTTCTGGGGCAGGGGTGATATAGCTGATAATCGTGGCATAACCGCGCCGCTTGGCAATGGTCCCTTCAGAGGGGTTATTCACGGCGTAGTAGTAGATATTAGGCAATTGACCAATCAGGCTGTCAGGGTAACAATCGCCGGACATCCCCACCTGTTTACCAGGCATAAATTCCATTGAGCCGTGAGTACCAAAGTGCAGCACCGCATCCGCACCCCAGACGTTATTTAAATAAGTGTAAAAAGCCGCAAAACCGTGGTGAGGTGAAGCAGATTTACTGAAGAGCAACCGCATGGGGTCGCCTTCATAACCAAAGGTGGGTTGTACCCCCACAAACACATTGCCGTAATGCTTGCCGTAGATCAGCAGGTTTTGCCCATCGGAGTTAAGCTGCCCTGGAGCCGGTCCCCACTGTTCGATAATGCCTTCCACATAGGGGGTTTGAGCTTCATATTCCCGCACTGACATCTTATAGGCGATGTTCAATTCAGGGCTGCCCGCCATGGCGCTGGGGTTGTGGAGAATATCAGAAATCAAGTCCTGAGGTGTAGCTGGCAAGTCTTGTACGTCGTAGCCGTTGCGTCCCAAAGAGTCGATCACTTTGTGGATTGAAGCGAATACGTCCAAATAGGCGGCAGTACCGATGTTGCCCTTGTCCGGTGGGAAACTGAAAATGGTAATGGCGAGTTTTTTCTCGTGGCGGGGCTTGCGGCGCAGATTTGCCCACTTCAAGGCACGGGCTGCGATAGTTTCCACCCGATCACTCAGGGCGTGGGAGCGTCCGGTCATACCGTCACGACCTGACAAAACAATGG